>NZ_JAQMIL010000012.1:0-149953 GCF_029990105.1 Bradyrhizobium sp. Arg237L
CCAGCGTCGGGGCGCCAGGACCACACGACTTCGCCGTCCGCTGATGTCACGCTCGTCAGTCGCAACGTCAGTGTCCACCGCATCTCACCGCGCGTTCGTGACGATCGCGATCCGCCCCTCTCATCGGGTGAGATGGCGCGGGGTTATAGAGGTGATTTGCCCGACGGGTTAAGGGGAAAATTTTGGTGAAAGGGACTGGACCGCCCGATTCGCTTTGAAATTGCACGGAAAATTTATCTCTGTGCGCAGGCCGGCGCGATCCGGAAGCCCCCTCCAGGATTGGCTTGCGGGACCCGCTTGCGCTATATAGACGCAGGACGTGGTTGGGGGCCACGGCAGGGACTGATATGCTGAAAACGGTATTCGCGCCGCAGCTTGTTATTCTCTACATCCTGGCGGCATCAACGATCTATGTGCATTTCCGCGGCCGCGAGCGGTTGCGCTTTGCCCGTCAGCTCGGCGATCACTCGACCTATCTCGCCCCCTACAATGTGCTGATGTATGCGGGCTCGGCTATCCCGAACACGCCGGTGATCCCGGTCGAGAAATTTCCCGAACTCGCCAAGCTGAGCGAGAACTGGGAGACGATCCGCGAAGAGGCGGTGCGACTGTTCGACGAGGGCTTTATCCGCGCGGCCGCGAAGAACAACGATTGGGGCTTCTATTCGTTCTTCAAGAGCGGCTGGAAGCGCTTTTACCTGAAGTGGTATGACGACTTCCTGCCGTCGGCGCGCACGCTGTGCCCGAAGACCGTGGAATTGCTGAATTCGATTCCGTCCGTGCACGGCGCGATGTTTGCAATGCTGCCGCCCGGCGGCAAGCTCGGCGCGCACCGCGATCCCTTTGCCGGCTCGCTGCGGTATCACCTCGGGCTGGTCACCCCCAACTCGAACAAGTGCCGGATCATCGTCGACGGCGTGGAATGCGTCTGGCGCGACGGCCAGGCCTTCATGTTCGACGAGACCTTCATCCATCACGCCGAGAACGCGACCGACGTCAACCGCATCATCCTGTTCTGCGACGTCGAGCGCCCAATGAAGTATGGCTTCATGACCGCGATCAACCGCTGGGTCAGCCATCACATCGTCAAGGCCTCCGCCACGCAGAACGTGGACGGCGAGCATGTCGGCGTGCTCAACAAAGTGTTCGGCAAGCTCTACGAGGTCCATCTCGCCAGCCGCAAGGTCAAGGAGTGGAACCGCAACGTGTACTACACGCTGAAATATTCGCTGACGGTGCTGATCCTCGGCCTGGTCGTGGTGTCCGCATTGCGGTGATGGATCCGGAGCGTGTAGGGCGGATTACGCTTCGCTAATCCGCCCTACGGTCCTTTTCCGGATCATGATCTAGGGAAGCGCTGCAGCGGCGTTGACAACGAGCGGACTGTCGATCGGCGCAGGCGCAAGTTCGCTGCTGCCGCCCTTGGTGAGAAACTCGTTGAGCGTAGCCTGGATCCTGTGCTTGACGGAATAAGGTCCTCGGTCGCACATGTCAGTGTGCCGGAATTGCGTATTGATGACATCGATAACTTGCTTCTTGGCCTGTTCAGGGGCCGGCAACACGCCGGGATCGGTCTTGAAGTTGGGGTCTTTCGAGCGGAACGACAGGATCTTAAGTCTGTGGTCAAGCACGAAGGGAACGCGCAAATTGTCCAGCGTGATCACCTTTGACACCAGTTCGGGATGTTGCTTGGCGTAGTACATGGCGATATCGCCGCCGTTCGAATGGCCGACGAGGGTCAGATGATCGTAGACGGCATTGGGCTCAAGCGCCTTCAGCTTCGCGAGCACAAAGCCGATGTTGGCTTCGCCCTTCTCGTAGACGCCAATCCTGCCCACGTAGGGTAGTCCCACCCTCGTCACCAGCGGAGGGTCGGATGGAATATCCTGCTGGATGCTGGCGACCAGATATCCATCCGCAGCCAGCACGTTTTCCAGGAACGAATATTCGGTGTTCTTGACCGTGTTGCCGTTGCTGATGATCGCGACCGGAAGTTTCCAGAATCCGGCATTGGCCTTCATCTCGTAGTCCGCACGCACGGCAAGATCGACCGGCACCAGCCGTTGTCGGGTCTGATCATAGAGACTCAAGCTCTCGTGCCGAATTCCCCACTTGCTCACGGCAAAGTAGGCGGCGCCGGAAAGGGCGCAGAGACAGGCGAAAACGACAATTCCTCGCTTCATTGCTTCCATCCCGTCGTTCTTTTTTCTTTGGTATTAACTCGCTGAGTGCGTGACGGAAAAGGCTCTACGTCCCGCGGCCACATTAAATTTCTGTCAGTTTCTTGCCGTGCCCGGGGCATCGCTGCGCCCCGCGCAGGAATGAAGCGGCGCGATGCTCGCGAGGACACAAGCGGTTTGTGTTCGCCTTCGGTCCAACCGATCCGCCCTACGATGCTCGCCCCCGTCGACTAAAGTTCAAGCCTTGACGTTCTTGTCGGATGGAACCTTTGTCGCGTCGTATCGTTTATGATCCAACAAGGCACACAAAGTGAAATTTGCCGGGGGCTTGTCCGAGGGAGATGCTCCTATGGCAACGCTCGGCCTCGACGCCACCCAACTAACTCCATCCGAGCATCAGCGCCAGCTTCGGCGCGCCGTCATCGCCTCCACGATTGGGACCGCGATCGAATGGTATGATTTCTTCCTTTACAGCACCGTCACCGGTTTGGTTTTCGCAAAATTGTTCTTCCCGCACTCCGACCCCTGGGTCGGCACGCTGGAGGCATTTGCCATTTATGCTGTCGGCTTCATCGCGCGGCCGATCGGTGCTGCGATCTTCGGGCATTATGGCGACCGTATCGGCCGTAAATCGACCCTGATCGCGACGCTGCTCCTGATGGGTCTGGCGACCGCGGCGGTGGCCGTGGTGCCGACCTATGCGAGCATCGGCATCTGGGGTGCGGTGATCCTGACGGCGCTGCGATTCATCCAGGGCGTCGGTGTCGGCGGCGAATGGGGCGGCTCGGTGCTGATGTCGATGGAGTGGGCGCGCGACAACCACTCCCGCGGCTTTATCGCGTCATGGCCGCAATTCGGCGTGCCCTGCGGCCTGTTCCTCGCCAATCTTGCGGTACTGGCGTTCAGCCAGATGGCGGGGGACCAGTTCCTCGCCTGGGGCTGGCGCATTCCGTTCGCGCTCAGTCTCATCCTGGTCGGCGTCGGCCTCTACATCCGGCTCGGCATTCTGGAAACGCCGGTGTTCAGCAAACTGCAGGCCGAGCAAAAAGTCGACCGCACGCCGATGCTGACGGTGATCAGGGAGTATCCGAAGGAAATCCTGCTGTCGGCATTCGCGCGCATGGCCGAGCAGGCGCCGTTCTACATCTTCACCGCCTTCGTCTTTTCCTACGGCATTGCCACGCTGCACGTCTCGCGCGACTTCCTCCTGACCGCGGTGCTCTCGGCTTCGGTGCTGTCGTTCGTCTCGATCCCGCTGTTCGGGCATCTGTCCGACCAGATCGGCCGCAAGAACATGTATATGATCGGTGCCGTCGTGACCGGCATCTTCGGCTTCATCTACTTCGCGATGCTCGACACGGGATCGCCGACGATCATCTTCCTTGCGATCATCCTGTCGCTGATCCCGCATGACATGATGTACGGGCCGCAGGCCGCGCTGATTGCGGAGAGCTTTACCGGACGCCTGCGCTACAGCGGCTCATCGCTCGGCTATCAGCTCGCGTCGGTGATCGCCGGCGGTCCGGCGCCGCTGATCGCGGCCTGGCTGTTCGGCATGTACCAGTCGGCGACCGCAATCGCGATCTATATCGCGATCTGCGCCGTCATCACGCTGGTCGCGACTGCGCTGATGACCGACTATACCGGAAAGGACATCAATGCGGCCGACGCGCATGACCGGCGGGCATAAGGCAGCGATGGAGGAAAGGGCATGTTGAAATGGCGGAATGAATCGGCGCTCGATCTCTACAATCTGGCGGCAGCGATCTTCCTGCTTGCGGCGCCGTGGATGTTTGTCCGTGCCAACCCCACGGCGGCGATCGATCTGCAGGCGAGCGGCGCGGCGATTGCGATCCTGTCGCTGGCGGCGATCATTGCATTTTCCGTTTGGGAAGAATGGGTCAACCTGCTCGTTGGGGGCTGGCTGATCGTGTCACCCTGGCTGCTCGGCTTCGCGCACACCCGCGCAATGCATTTCAGCATCATCGCGGGCGCCGTGGTGATGTTCATGTCCCTGCTTGAGCTGTGGCTGGAGTACGAGAAGACGCATCTCGGCCCGAGCGCATCGCAGGGGTTGGAGAGGCAGTAGAGCGCGTTCGAAGTGGACATCGGTTGGCGTAAAGAAAACGCGTCAAACCAAGAATCCAGTGCCGTAGCCCGGGTGGAGCGCAGCGCAACCCGGGACCTCTGAGCCAACGTCGAGTGCGGCCCCCGGGTTACGCTGCGCTCCACCCGGGCTACGAAGCTTAGCAACTACGGGGCTGTCATTCCGGGGCTCGCGTTGCGCGCGCCCCGGAATGACGGCGGTGGGCGTGGTTAGCGCCGGAGTGAACTACTCCGGCTGGCCGATCGAGACCTTCAGCGTGCCGACGCCGTCGACGCCGCATTCGATCCTGTCGCCGGGCTGGAGCTGGGAGACGCCGGCCGGCGTTCCCGTCATGATGAGGTCGCCGGCGGCGAGCTTCACCTGCTGGGAGAGCTGCCAGATGATTTCGGGCACGTTCCAGATCAGTTCGGTGAGATCGCCCTTCTGGGTTTCCTTGCCGTTGACGGTGAGCCAGATCTTGCCCTTTGATGGATGGCCGATCTTGGAGGCCGGCTGCAGCGCGGAGCAGGGCGCAGAGTAGTCGAAGGACTTTCCGATCTCCCAGGGACGCTCCTTCTTGCGCGAGGCGATCTGCAGATCGCGGCGGGTGAGGTCGATACCGACGGCATAGCCATAGACATGGTCGAGCGCCTTGTCGGCGGGAATGTTGAGGCCGCCGCTCTTCATGGCGACCACCAGTTCGACCTCGTGGTGCAGGTCCTTGGTCAGCGGCGGGTAGGGGATCGTGGCACCATCCGGCACCAGCATGTCGGCATGCTTGGCGAAGAAGAAGGGCGGCGCGCGCTCGTCATTGCCCATCTCCCTGATGTGTTCGAGGTAGTTGCGCCCGACGCACCAGATGCGGCGGACGGGGAAGGATTTCGTCTCGCCGATGACGGGGAGCGAAGCCTGCGGCGGGGCGGGGATGACGTAGTCTGTGGCGGTCATGAAGCGCTCTCGTTGTTGAGTGGTTTATGATTTGGTTGAACACCTCCCCCGCTTGCGGGGGAGGTCGGCGCGTAGCGCCGGGTGAGGGTTCTCTCCCCACGGAAAGTCCCATCGTGGAGGCACCCTCACCCCAACCCTCTCCCGCAAGCGGGAGAGGGGGCGCAGCGTCGTGTTGGTTGCTGTTGTCATCATGCTCTAGCCGGTGGCGCTGATCGGGGCCAGCGTGAGCGGGCGGGTGTCGTGGTGCTGCAGGCGGAAGAAGGAGGCGTAGCGGCCGCCGCGGCGAAGCAGCTCGTCATGGCGTCCACGCTCGACGATCTGGCCGCCCTCGACCACCAGGATCGCATCCGCATGCATGATGGTGTGCAGCCGATGCGCGATCACGATCGTGGTGCGGTTCTGGCAGAGATGCTCGATCGCCTCCTGCACCTGCTTTTCGGATTCGGAATCGAGCGCGGCGGTCGCTTCATCAAGCAGGATGATCGGCGCGTTCTTGATCAGCGCGCGCGCCACCGCGATGCGCTGGCGCTGCCCGCCGGAAAGCTGCGTGCCGAGCTCGCCGACCGGGGTGTCATAGCCGAGCGGGAAGCCCGTGATGAAGTCGTGCGCGCAGGCCGCTTTGGCCGCGTCGATGATTTCCTCTTCCGTGGCGCCGGGCTTGCCGAAGGCGATGTTGTTGCGGATGGTGTCGCGGAACAGATAGACGTCCTGGCCGACATAGGCGGTCTGCTGGCGCAGCGAGCGCCGGGATACCGAGGCGATCGATTGGCCGTCGATCAGGATGTCGCCCTCGCTCGCCTCATAGAAGCGAAGCAGCAGCGCCAGCACCGTGGACTTGCCGCCGCCGGAGGGGCCGACCAGCGCGGTGACCTTGCCGGGCTCGGCGACGAAGCTCATGTGGCTCAGCACCGGCGCGTCGGCGCGATAGGCAAAGCCGACGTCGCGGAGTTCGATCCGCGCTTCGGTCAATTTCAGCGCCGGCTTGTCGTCGTCGGAACGTTCGCTTGCGGGGCTGTCGACGACTTCGAGCAGCATCCGCGCGCCGACCAACTGGCTGTTGAGGTCGATGTTGAGCCGCGACAGGCGTTTTGCCGGCTCGGTCGCCATCAGGAAGGCGGTCATGAAGGAGAAGAACGCACCGGGGGTCGCGTTGAGCGCAACGACGCTGTAGCCGCCGTAGAGCAGGCAGCCGGCCACCGCGAAGCCGCCGAGCATCTCCATCAGCGGATTCGAGCGGTTGGCGACCCGCGCCATCTTGTTGGCGTTGCGCTCGACGGCCGTGATGTTCGCGTCGATGCGCCGCTTCATCGTTTCTTCCAGCGTGAACGCCTTCACGGTGCGGATGCCCTGCAGCGATTCCTGCATGGTCTCCAGGATGTCGGCGGTGCCGGTGAACTGGTTGTAGGCGAGGCCCTTGATGCGCTTCACCAGCTTGCGCAGGATCAGCATCGCCGGCGGCACCACCACGAGCCCAATGAACGACAGCACCGGATCCTGGAACACCATCACGCAGATCATGGCGATCAGCGTCAAGAGATCGCGCCCGATGGCGTTGATCAGCATGTTGAGGACGTCGGTGATGGACTTGGCGCCGGCAGTCAGCCGTGCCAGGAATTCCGACGAATGCCGTTCGGAGAAGAAGCCGATGCTTTCGCTCATCAGCTTGGCGAAGAGCTGCCGCTGGTTGTTGGCGAGAATGGCATTGCTGATCTTCGACAGGGTCACCGTGTGGCCGTAGGTCGCCACGCCCTTGATGAACAGCAGGATGACCGTGACGCCGGAGAGACGAGCGATGCCGGCAATGTCCTTGTCGATATAGGCCTGGTTGATCACCTGACCCAGGATATAGGCGGCGCCGGCGGTGGCGCCGGCCGATATCGCCATCAGGACGAACGCTTGCAGATAGCGCCGCCAATAGGTGAGCCCTTGCTCGGCGATCAGACGGCGAATCAGGATCGCCGCCCCATAGGGGTCGTCGGTTATCTTTTTTGGAGGCTCGGTCATCCGCGTTCCCTTGACGCCGCGTTGTTAGGAAGCGGGCGCGCGCCAGCGTCAGGCTTGAGGGACTCCTTGCCTGCGAAAGCGCGTTTTTTCAAGCCAATTTCAAGTCAAATAACGGCTTGATTTTCAGGCCGATTCCGCCTGCTGGAGCGGGCCGCCGCGCTCCAGGAACAGCTTTTGCTCCCAGGCCAGCGCATGCGCCGCGATGGTTTCGAGATCGTCGTATTTCGGCGTCCAGTCCAGCAGCGTGCGGATGCGGCCGGTGTCGGCGACCATGGTCATGATGTCGCCGGGGCGGCGCGGCGCATGGGACACGGCGAAATTGCGCATGGAGACGCGGCGCACCGCCTCGATCGTCTCCAGCACCGAATAGCCGCGGCCATAGCCGCAATTCAGCGTGACCGAACCTCCGCCGGCACGCAAATAAGACAGCGCGGAACGATGCGCCTCGACGAGATCGGTGACATGGATGAAGTCGCGGATGCAACTGCCGTCCGGCGTCGGATAGTCGCTGCCGAACACGTCGACCTTGGCGCGCTGGCCGGTGGCGGCTTCGACGGCGATCTTGAGCAGATGGGTCGCGCCGATGGTGGAAAGCCCGATGCGGCCCAGCGGGTCGGCGCCGGCCACGTTGAAATAGCGCAGCACGACATAGCTCATGCCATGGGCGGTGGCGACATCGTGCAGCATGATCTCCGTCATCAGCTTCGACATGCCGTAGGGCGACAGCGGCCGCGTCGGCGCGGTCTCCGGCACCGGCACCTCTTCGGGGTTGCCGTAGACTGCGGCGGTGGACGAGAAGATGAAGCGGCTGACGCCGGACCTGACCGCCGCGTTCAACAGGCTCTGCGTGGTCATGGTGTTGTTGCGGTAGTAGCCGAGCGGATCGCGCATCGATTCCGGGACCACCACGGAGCCGGCGAAATGGACGATGCTCTCGACGCCATGCTGGGCGATCACGCCCTCGACGAGATTTTCGTCGCCGGCATCGCCGATGAACAGCGGCACGCCTTCGGGCAGAAGGGCGGAGAAACCGGTGGAGAGGTTGTCGACCACCACGACGCTTTCGCCGGCATCGACCAGCGCGCGCACCATGTGACTTCCGATATAGCCGGCGCCGCCGGTGACGAGCACGGTCATGACTACCTCTCCCCGGTTATTTTCACGGGATGTTAGCGGGGCCGCGATGAAGAGGGGGTTTCGTGGCCTGAGAACTGGCCCCTATGCTTAATGTTGCGTATACGAACTCCTGCAAAGGGGGACCCAATGGGAGCCAATGCGCCGATCGAGAACAATCCGGCCGCTGATCTGCAGTTGATCGTGCCGAATCTGCACAGGCGCTATTCGGGCGTGACCGCGACCAACCGCATGGTCGCACCAAAGCTTGCGAAGATGTTCCGCGCCGCCTGGCTCGGCTCGCATGCGCCCGAGGGCATCGCGCGCATGGGCTTCGTCGATCTCCTGAAACTATGGCGCCGCCCTGTGCCGCTGATCTGGCACGCGCGGCGCAATGACGAGATGATTGCAGGCGTTCTGTTGCGCGCGCTCGGCTGGCCGTTGAAGCTCGTGTTCACGTCCGCCGCGCAACGTCACCACACCTGGCTGACGCGCTGGCTGATCCGACAGATGGATGCGGTGATCGCGACGAGCGCGTTGTCCGCGTCCTTCCTCAAGCGCGAGGCGACGGTGGTGATGCATGGCGTCGACACCGAACGCTACGCGCCGCCGGTCGACCGCGCGGCGGCGTTCTCCGAGAGCGGCCTGCCCGGGCGCTACGCGATCGGCTGCTTCGGCCGCGTGCGCGCGCAGAAGGGCAGCGACGTCTTTGTCGAGGCGATGTGCCGGCTGTTGCCGCGCTATCCGGATTTTTCCGCGGTGCTTGTCGGCGCCGTGGTGCCGGAGCAGCAGGGATTTGCGAACGGGCTGAAGCAGCGGATCGAAGCGGCGGGGCTGACTTCGCGGATCAGGATCACCGGTGAAGTCCAGATCGAGGAGGTCGAGCGCTGGTATCAGCGGCTCACCATCTATGCCTTCACTTCGCGCAACGAGGGCTTTGGGTTGACGCTGATCGAGGCGATGTCATCAGGCGCGGCGCTGGTGGCGGCGCGCGCGGGCGCGGCCGAATTCGTGGTGGAGGATGGCGTCACCGGCGTGCTGGTGCCGCCGGGAGACGTCGATGCGCTCTGTGCGGCGCTCGAGCCGTTGATGCGCGATCCGGCGGCTGCGGCTGCGATGGGGGAGCGGGCGCAGGCGCGCGTGGTGGAGAAATTCAGTCTCGACGCGGAGGCGAATGGGATCGCCGCGGTCTATCGCGCGCTCGCCTGAGCCAGAACGCGTTCGGCGATGTCGGCCACGTCGGAGGCTGGGATATCGCGCATGCAGCGGTGGTCGTTCATGGTGCAGACCGGGCGATGGCAGGGCTGACACGGCACGTGTGTCTTGGTCACCACGGTGGCCGCCAGACCGTTGAGCGGGGCCCAGTGGTAAGGGCTGGTGGGGCCGAAAATGCCCATGGTTGGCGTGCCGAGCGCGGCTGCGACATGCATCAAGCCGGAATCGTTGGAGATCGCGACGCTCGCTGCGGCCATCGCCAGGATACCGTTGCGCAGATCGGTGCCGGTCAGGTCGCGGACACCAGCGCCGCCGGCCGCGACGATCTCCGTGGCCAGCGCCTTCTCGCCGCGGCCGCCGACCACCCAGACGTCGAAACCGTGCGCCGCGAGCAGCCGTGCGGCCTCGCCGTAATAGGTCCAGCGTTTACCCGAGCCGACCGAGCCGGGCGCCAGCGCGATCGCGGGACCGCGCCCCAGACCGTTGGCTTGCCGCCAGCGCTCGGTTTCCTCGGCGGGAACCCTGAGTTGCGGCACCGGCCATTCGGACGGGAATTTCGCACCCACGGGCAAAGCGAGCGCCGACATCTGGTCGACCATGCGATCCAGCTTCTTCTCGCCCCAGCGCATCCGATTGATGAGGCCGAACCGCGCCTCGCCGAAAAAGCCGACCCGCTCCGGGATACCGGCCAGTGTCGGCGCGATCGCCGATTTCCAGGTGCGGAGCATGACGAGGGCGGTTTGGTAGCCGCGGGCGCGAAATTCCCTTGCCAAGCCGAACTGTTTTGCCACCGCCAGGCGGCCGCGCGGCAAATCCCAGACGATCTTGCCGCGGACATCAGGCATGTAGTCGACCAGCGGCGCGCAGAGCGAGGTCGTGAGCATGTCGACGGGGCGATTCGGCCAGCGCTGTTTCAGTACCCGCACCACGGTATGGCCGCGCACGAAATCGCCGATCCACATATAGGGGATGATCAGGATCGGGCGGGTATCGCCGGCGTCCTCGACCTCAATGCCTTCTATTGAATCAATGTTCATATCTTCTATGCGGGAACCGGGCGCTTTTGCGGCCTCGTCGGTAGCCCCTCTCCCTCCGGAGGTAAAGTGAGATGGAATTCTTCCACCGGGCAAGTTGCCTGCACCACCGGACTGGGGCAAAGCTGGCGCCGCACAAATCAGGGCAGGGATCGGCATGTTGCTGGTGACCGGCGGGGCCGGTTTTATCGGGTCGAATGTCGTGGCCGCGTTGAATGACGCCGGCCGCACGGACGTTGTCGTGTGCGACGTGCTCGGCCATGACGGCAAGTGGCGCAACCTGGCAAAACGCCAGCTTGCCGATTTCGTGCCGCCCACGGAGCTTTCGGCGTGGCTGTCGGGCCGGCAGCTCGATGCGGTGATCCATCTCGGCGCGATCTCCGAGACCACGGCGACCGACGGCGATCTCGTGATCGAGACCAATTTCCGCCTGTCGCTCCGGCTGCTCGACTGGTGCACGGCGAATGCGACGCCGCTGATCTATGCGTCCTCGGCTGCGACCTATGGTGACGGCGAAGCAGGATTTCGCGACGAGCAGACGGTCGAAGCGCTGAAGAAGCTGCGGCCGATGAATCTCTACGGCTGGAGCAAGCATCTGTTCGATCTCACTGTGGCCGAGCGCGCCGCGCGCGGCGAAAAGCTGCCGCCGCAATGGGCGGGCCTGAAATTCTTCAACGTGTTCGGGCCGAACGAATATCACAAGGGCACCATGATGAGCGTGCTGGCGCGGCGCTTCGACGACATCAAGGCAGGCCGGGTGATGCAATTGTTCAAGTCGCATCGCGATGGCATCGTCGATGGCGACCAGCGGCGCGACTTCATCTATGTCGACGATACCGTGCGGGTGATGATGTGGCTGCTCGCCACGCCTTCGGTCAGCGGACTGTTCAATGTCGGAACCGGCACCGCGCGCAGTTTTAAGGACCTGATGCTGTCGGCCTATGCCGCGCTCGGGCGGCCGCCGAACATCGAGTATGTCGATATGCCCCAGGCGATCCGGGGCAGCTATCAATATTTCACGCAAGCCGATGTCGATCGCCTGCAGCGCGCGGGCTATAACGGCGGTTTCACGCGGCTCGAGGACGCCGTCGATGCTTACGTGAACGGCTTCCTCGATCGTCCCGACCGCTATCGCTGACGGGCCAAGGAACGGGCCAAGGAAACAGATGTTCGATTTCGAAACCCTGTCGCAGGCGCTTTCCCGTCAGACCGTGCTTTGCATCGGTGACCTGATGCTGGACGAATTCGTCTATGGCGAGGTGTCGCGAATTTCGCCGGAGGCGCCGGCGCCGGTGATCGCGGTCCAGCGCAGCGAGACCAATGTCGGCGGCGCCGGTAATGTCGCGCGCAATATCGCTTCGCTCGGCGGCCGCTGCATTTTTGTCGGCCTCGTCGGCGAGGATGAAACGGGCGCGAGACTGAGGGCGGCGCTGGCGGCGGAGAGGGGCATCGAAAGCCGGCTGGTATGCGACAGCGCGCGACCGACGACGCGGAAGGTACGCTTCGTCTCTGAGCATTTTTCCACCCACATGCTGCGTGCGGACTGGGAGCAGGCGCAGCCGGCGGCAGGCGAGACCGAGCAGCAACTGATCGACACGATCATTCCGGAACTTGCCCGCGCCGACATCGTGCTGCTGTCGGACTATGCCAAGGGCGTGCTGACCGCGCGCGTGATCCGCAACACCATCGACGCTGCGCGCACGCTTGGCAAGCGCGTGATCGTCGACCCCAAGAGCCTCAATCTCGCGATCTATCGCGGCGCGACGCTGCTGACCCCCAACCGCAAGGAATTCGCCGAGGCGACGCGGAGCCGTGCCGATACGCCCGATGCGATCGCCGAAGCAGCGGAGGACGCGATGCGGCTCGCTGATTGCGAGGCGATGCTGGTGACGCAGGGCGAGCACGGCATGACGCTGGTGGTGCGTGACGGCGAAACCGTGCACGTGCCGGCATTGCCGGTGAAGGTCCGCGATGTCTCCGGCGCCGGCGACACGGTTGCGGCTGCGCTCGCGCTGTCGCTCGCTGCCAACGCCGATTGGGAGACCGCGTTGCGGGTGGCCAGCGCGGCGGCCGCGGTCGCCGTTGGCAAGACCGGCACCGCGACGGTGACGCCGGCCGAGCTCAGGCGCAAGATCCTGCCGCATGCCTCGCTTGCGGCGGAAGAGAAGATCGTCGCGGCCGGCGGCGATCTTGGCGCCCAGCTCAGCGAGTGGCGCCGGCAGGGCCTGCGCGTTGGCTTCACCAATGGCTGCTTCGACATCCTGCATCCCGGCCACGTCAAGGTGTTGACGGCGGCGCGCGGCGCCTGCGACCGGCTGATCGTCGGCCTCAACAGCGACGCCTCCGTCAGGCGGCTGAAAGGGCAGGGACGCCCGGTGCAGGACGAGCGCGCACGTGCCGAAGTGCTTGCGGCGCTGGAGGCGGTCGATCTCGTCGCCATTTTCGAGGAGGACACGCCGATCAACCTGATCACGGCGATCAAGCCGAGCGTGCTGGTCAAGGGCGGCGACTATACCCGCGCGCAGGTGGTCGGCCATGAGATCGTCGAAGCCCATGGCGGCGAGGTGCTGCTGGTCGACATCCTGCCCGGCTTCAGCACGACCTCGCTGGTCGCCCGCGCCCGCGGAGGCAAGGCGTGAGCACGGCGGCGGGCTTTTCTCCCGCAGCCGCCGCGCTGCCGGCCTGGCGCAACCCAGCCGCCTGGACCAAAGCGGCCGACATCGTCGCCGTGCTGCTCGCGCTGTCGCTGCCCTGGTCGACCTCGCTGGTCGGCATCTTCGGCGCAGTGTTCGTGATCGTGGTCGCGCCGACGCTCGATCTGAAGTCTTTCCTGCAATCGCTGAAGCGGCCGATCGTCGCGCTGCCGATCGCACTGTTCCTGCTTGCGGTCGTCGGCATGCTGTGGTCGGACGCGCCCTGGGGCGCGCGCACCTATGCCCTGAGCCCGACGGCCAAGCTCCTGGTGCTGCCGTTCCTGCTCTACCATTTCGAGCGCTCGACCCGCGGGATGTGGGTGTTCACCGCGTTCCTGATCTCCTGCACGCTCTTGGTGGTGATGTCCTGGCTGGTGTTCCTGCAGCCCAGCCTGTCGCTGAAACCGCCTATTGACGCCGAGCGCGGCATCTTCGTGAAGAACTATATCGACCAGAGCCAGGAGTTCACGCTGTGTGCGGTGGCGCTGGCCTATCCCATTATCACCCTCCTGCGCGCGAAGAGATTCGCGCTGGCCGGCCTGCTGGTCGCGATCGCCCTGAGCTTTTTCGTCAACATGGCCTTTGTGATCGTCTCGCGGACGGCGCTGGTCACGGTGCCCGTGATGCTTGCGGTGTTCGCCTTCCTGCATCTGAGCTGGCGCAGCATCCTGATCATTGCTGCAGCGGTGGCTGTGCTGGCGGCGGTCGCCTGGCAGACCTCGCCGCAACTGCACTCGACAGCGGAGAGCTTCAGCAAGGACTATCGGGAATACAAGGAGCAGAACCGAGCGACCTCGATCGGGCTCCGGCTCGAATACTGGCGCAAATCGCTGGGCTTCATCGCCGATGCGCCTTTGATCGGCCACGGCACCGGCTCCATCCGCGGGCTGTTCGCGCAGGTCGCGACCGAGGTGTCCGCCGAGGAGCTCAAGGCGACCAGCGACGTGGTTGGCAATCCGCACAACCAGACATTGAATGTCGCCGTGCAATGGGGCATTGTTGGCGTCGTCATCCTCTATGCCATCTGGTTCTGGCATTTAAGACTGTTTCGGGGCGAGGGACTGGTCAATTGGATCGGGCTCTTGGTGGTCGTGCAGAATATCTTTACCTCGTTGTTCAACTCGCACATCTTCGATTTCCACGAGGGCTGGATGTACGTACTCGGCGTCGGCGTCGCCGGCGGCATTGTGCTGAAGGCGAAATCGGACGGCGCGGCCGTAAAACCGCTGAGTTCGGTCACGCCATGATCTCTGGCCTGCGCGCTGCATATGGGCTATCAGCAGCCCCGAACGCTGTTGCAAACCTCTTGGTCCTTGGCCCATCCGTCACATGACGCGCTTCTCTCAACTCACGGCACGCAACTTCCTGATCGTGATGCATGACGCGGTCGCGACCGCATTCGCGCTCCTGGCCGCATTCTATCTGCGCTTCGAGGGCGATCTGCTCACGGATCGTCTGCCGTTGCTGCTGCGCATCCTGCCCTGGTTTGTCGTCTTCAGCGTGATCATCTGTTACGTCTTCAATCTCACCACCTCGAAATGGCGTTTCATCTCGCTGCCGGACGCCCTCAACATCCTGCGGGCCTCGGCAGTCCTGACGCTGGCACTGGTCGTTCTCGACTACGTCTTCTTCTTCATCGCGCCGAGCTTCCACGGAACCGTGTTTTTCGGCCGCATCACCATCATCCTCTATTTCTTCCTCCAGGTGTTCTCGCTGGGCGCGCTCCGCTTCGGCTACCGCTATTTCCGCTACTCGCGCACGCGCCACCATGCCCGCACCGAGGACGCCGCGCCGACGCTCCTGGTCGGGCGTGCGGCAGATGCCGAGATCGTGCTGCGCGGGATCGAGAACGGCGCCATCAAGCGGATCTGGCCGGTCGGCGTGCTGTCGCCCTCGAATTCCGACCTCGGCCAGCAGATCCGCAACATCCCGGTGCTTGGCGGTGTCGACGATGTCGAAACCGTGATCCGCGAGTTCCAAAGCCGCGAGAAGCCGATCAAGCGGGTGGTGATGACGCCGTCGGCGTTCGAGCCCGACGCGCATCCGGAATCGGTGCTGATGCGGGCAAAGCGGATGGGCCTGATGGTCAGCCGCCTGCCATCGCTCGAGGGCGGCGATGCGCCGCGGCTGACCAATGTCGCGGTCGAAGACCTGCTGCTGCGTCCGACCGCGACGATCGACTATGCCCGCCTGGAAGGGTTGGTGAAAGGCAAGAGCGTCATCGTCACCGGCGGCGGCGGCTCGATCGGCGCCGAAATCTGCGATCGCGTGGCGACGTTCGGTGCCGCCCGCCTGCTGGTCATCGAGCATTCGGAGCCGGCCCTGTATGCGGTCACCGAGGCGCTCGCGGCGCGCGGGGCCGAGGCGGCGGTGGAAGGCCGCATCGCCGACATTCGCGATCGCGAGCGCATCCTGCGGCTGATGCGTGAATTCAAGCCCGACATCGTGTTCCATGCCGCGGCGCTGAAACACGTGCCGATTCTCGAGCGCGACTGGAGCGAGGGCGTCAAGACCAACATCTTCGGATCGGTGAACGTTGCGGACGCCGCACGCGAAGCCGGCGCCACGGCGATGGTGATGATCTCCACCGACAAGGCAATCGAGCCGGTCTCGATGCTGGGCCTGACCAAGCGCTTTGCCGAAATGTATTGCCAGGCGCTCGATCACGATCTTGCCGCGCAGTTCGGCGACAAGCCGCATATGCGCCTGATCTCGGTCCGGTTCGGCAATGTGCTGGCGTCGAACGGGTCGGTGGTGCCCAAATTCAAGGCGCAGATCGAGGCCGGCGGCCCGGTTACCGTCACGCATCCCGACATGGTGCGTTATTTCATGACCATCCGCGAAGCCTGCGATCTCGTGCTGACTGCGGCCACGCATGCGCTGGCGCTGGCGCGACCCGACGTCTCCGTCTACGTTCTCGAAATGGGCCAGCCGGTCAAGATCGTCGAGCTTGCCGAGCGGATGATACGTCTGTCGGGCCTGCAGCCCGGCATCGACGTCGATATCGTCTTCAGTGGGATACGGCCGGGGGAGAGGCTGAACGAGATCCTGTTCGCGAGTGAGGAGCCGACGGTCGAGATCGGGATTGCCGGAATCATGGCAGCCAGGCCGAACGAGCCGCCGATGGCGACCCTGCGCAAATGGCTCGCTGCGCTGGAAGAGGCGATCGCCAGAGACGATCGCACCACGATCCGCGGCGTGCTGAAGGATGCCGTGCCTGAATTCGGATCGAACGCCGCGTGATCCGCCCCTGATCCGCGAGACCACCGATGCAGAAGCCCGGAAAAGTCATCGTCGTCAGTCAGCACTATCCGCCGGACCAGAGCACGACCGCCGCGATCATGGCTGCGATAGCGAACCGCCTTGCGAAGGAGGTGGACGTGCTGGTGCTGTCGGGATGGCCGGGCTCTGCGTCGAAATCGGCAGCCGATCGGCCGGCGGTCGAGGAGATCAAGAACCGGATGCCGGACAAGGCCGCGCTCCTCAAGCGCGCCACCGCCGAGCTGCTGTTCACCGCGCGCACCTTCTTCGCCCTTCTCAGGCGGCTTGAGCCCGGCGACGTCGCGCTGACGGTGACGGCCCCTTTTGTGCTGCCTTACGCCGTCGCCGCCGCGGCCAGATTGAAGCGCGCCCGGTCGATCCTGATCATGCACGATCTGTTTCCGGAGGTGCTCGTCCTGAGCGGCCTGTTGAAGCCGGGCTCGATCGTCACCAGAGCGATGCGCGCCATGAATGGGCTGATGTTCCGCGCGTTGACCACCGTTGTCATCATCGGCCGCGACAGCGAGAAGTTGCTGTTGAGCTATCGCGGCATGACGCGGGACAAGATCGAATTCATTCCGAACTGGACCACCATCGACCCCGCGGTTCGCCCGGTTGCGGCCGACAATGCCTTCCGTCGCGGGCTTAGCGGCCGTTTTATCGTCGGCCTTTCCGGCAATCTCGGCTTCACCCACGATCCTGTGATCGTGTTCGAGGCGGCGCGCCGGCTGAAGGATGATCCCGGCATTCATTTCCTGCTCTCGGGCTGGGGGATGGGCTTCGACGAACTGAGATCGATGCAGTCCGAGGCGAAGCTTGCCAATATCACGCTGGTGGACCGCGTTGCGGATGAAGAGCTGCAGGATTTCCTGTCGGCGGCGGACCTCTGGCTCATTCCTTATCGAAAGGATGTCGCCGGCGTCTCGGTGCCGAGCCGGTTCTACAATCTGCTTGCGGTGGGCCGGCCGGTCATCCTCATATCCGAGCCGGATGCCGAAGCCGCGCTGACGGTAGCGGAGCACGATCTCGGGTGGGTTGTGACGCCGGGCATTCCGGCGCAACTGGCCGAGGCGATTCGCGCAGCATCGCGAACTCCCGATCCGACGCTGCCGGAGCGGGCTGTCGCGGTGGCGAGGAGCTATAGTCCCGAACGTGCCTTGACAGGATATGCAGCCCTCATTCAGAGACTGATTGGATCGGAAGAGCGGTATCGGGAGTTACGGTCGTGACTAAAGACCAGCCCGTGGTGTTGGTGACGGGAGCGAGCGGGTTCGTCGGCCGGCATATGTCGCCGGTGCTGGGGCGCAACGGTTGGGTGGTGCGACGCGCCGTCCGCAGCCCGACAGGCAGCGCCGACGAGGTGACGATCGATTCGATCGGCCCCGTCACCGACTGGCGGGCTGCGCTCGAGGGCGTCGATGCGGTCGTGCATCTGGCGGCGCGCGTGCATCACAGGCGGGAGGAACACACCGTCGAGCTTTATCGCATCGTCAATCTTGAAGGCACGTTGCATCTGGCCCGTTGCGCGGCCGAGGCCGGTGTCCGCCACTTTATCTTCGTCAGCACCGTGCTGGTGCACGGCCGAAGCACTGACGGTCGCGCGCCATTCAGCGAGAACGACGTCCTGACCCCGCGCGGCCTCTATGGAATGTCGAAAGCGGCGGCCGAAGCAGGATTGAGACATTTGGCGCAGGGGAGCCAGATGACGGTCACGATCATTCGGCCGCCATTGATCTACGGGTTCGGCGCCAAAGGTAATCTCGCGTTGCTCGAAAAGGCGATCGGTCTCGGCGTCCCGCTCCCGTTTGCGAACGTGCGCAACCGTCGTGCGTTCGTCTCGGTGGAGAATCTGACATCATTCGTGCTGCATCGGCTTTCTCATCCGGATGGCCAGTTCAACATTTTCCTTGTCGCGGATGACGAGCAGGTGTCGACGCCCGAATTCATCGAGCTCCTCGCCGCCGCAGCAGGCAAACCGGCGCGCCTGTTTTCCATGCCGCGGCCGGTGTTGAGTTCATTGTTCAGCATTACCGGCCGCAACGAGGCCAATGAGAGCCTGTTCGGCTCGCTCGAACTCGACCTGTCCAAGGTCGCGTCCACCGGCTGGCGGCCGCTCATCGGCCTCAATGAGGGCTTGAAGCGCGCCTTGCGCGGTTTCGACCACCTGATCGATTAACCGGCGTTTCTGCGCGAAAATCTATAGAGCTGCCACGCCACCGCGCTCGCGCCTGCGAGCAGCAGAACGAGGCTCGCCGCGGCCGAATCCAATTGGATCGACAACATCGCGAGCAGCGCGAGCGCGACATTGAGCGCGAAGACTTCGCCGACGATGCGCGACACGGAAAATCCGTTGTCCGTCGCGCGTTGGTAAAAGTGCGAGCGGTGCGCCGCCCAGAATGGCTCTCTGTTGATCAGCCGGCGCAGCAGCGTGATCGTGGCATCAGCCAGGTAATAAAGCGGCAGCAGCAACGCCGCGGTGACCTGCTGGTGATAGGCGAGCTGCAGCAGGCACCAGCCGAGCAGGAGTCCGATCGGCAGGCTGCCGACGTCACCGAGGAAGATCTTTGCCACCGGACGATTGAAGGGAGAGAAGCCGAGCAGCGCGCCGCACAGCGCCGCTGCCACCAGCGCGGTCGAAGGCGGAATCTGCGCCCAAAAGCCGAGCAGTGCGACTGCCGCCGTGATCGGCACTGCTTCGGCCGCCGTCATCAGGTCGAGCCCGTCCATGAAGTTGACGAGGTTCACGAACCATAGGCCCGCGATTAGCAGCAAGCCGCGCTCGATCCAGAACGGGACGGCCGGTACGATCCTGAGATCGCCGGGCGCGGCGAACACGATCACAGCCACCGCCAATCCCTGCAGCAACAGGCGCGGCAGCACGGGCACGGGCTTGATGTCATCGGCAAAGCCGACAGCGGCGATGAACAAGGTCGCACCGAAGACCGTGAGGGGGATTTGCAGCGTGCCGTTGCCGCTCAATGCGACGAGCGTACCCGCCGCGACCAGCGTCGCCGCGATCACGGCGATCCCCGCGCCCTGCGGCGTCGGGATCCGATGGGATGAGCGCGCATTCGGCTTGGCGAGCGCCACGCGCAACAGCATCGGCCGCAGCAGCCGAATGAGGAGCGCCGACAATAACGCAGCAAGCGCCGCGGCGACGAGCGAAAGCGCGATATCAGCGTTGGTCATTCGATTGGCGAGAGCGATTGCTCGGGGACCGCGATCGGCTTGTCCCCTTGTGCTTTCTTTTCCGCGCTGAGAATCCACACCAGTCCGCCAAATGCGCCGACGATGAAGGACACGGCGCCGAACAGCAGCGAAACGTTGACGCCCTCGTTGGCCGCCAGCCCGGCGTAGCCGAAGGCGAGACCCATGCTCGCCTCGCGCACGCCCCAGCCGGCAATCGAAATCGGCAGCATGGTGATCAACATCACCGGCGGCACCAGTTGAAATATCTGGCTGAACAGCAGCGGCGCGGAAATGGACTGCACCACGCACCAGGCGATGACGACGGTCAGGACGTGGACGAGCAAAGAGAGCACCGCGACCTTCGGCCCGCGATCCCAACTGAACAGCACCTTGTTTGCGATGACGGCGCAGGCGTGGATGTGGTGCGTCGCCCACCACCGCTTCAGCCACGGCCACTTCAATGCGCCGAGCAGCAGAAAGCCGCCGCCGGCCGCAAGCGCCGCAAAATCGATCACGAGCAGCGCCGACCGTCCCTGTGGATCGTTGATCAACCGATAGCTCCACGGCAGGCTCGCAACGATCAGCACGGCCAGCGCGATCAGGCCGATGGCGCGGTCGACGAAGATCGAATAGGTCGCCGCGCGCCAGCCGGCGCCGGAGCGTGCGACCAGCCACAGCCGCACCGCATCGCCGCCGATCGACGATGGCAAGGTCTGATTGAAGAAGGTCCCGATCACGTTGAAGCGCATCGCCTGCCGGGTTTCGAGTGGCGCGCCGCATTCGGCGCTGATCTCGCGCCACCGTAATACGCCGAGGAAGATCTGCAGGAAGGTCACCGCGACCGCGAGAGCGATCCAGCCCAGGCTTTCGACGCGGATGCGCGCAGCGAGGTCATACAGGTTGACCTTGCGGAGCGAGAGGTAAAGCAACGCAGCCGAGATCAATATCTTGATGGTCGAAAGCAGTATCCGGCGCATCTCGTCAGCGCTTGCCAGGTTCGAGAAAGACGTCAAAAACGGCGCAAATCGGCGCCGTGCGCCGAATTCGGTGGCCTTGGTATGGGTTTAGGGCCGATCTTGCAATAGCCGTTCGATCGCTCTTGCGGCATCCTCTAACCGGCGGGTAAAGAGGGCCTGAACGGGGACTGCCGGGTTGCCCGGGTATTTGGCTTGCATGCTCATAAAGGTTTACGCTGCCCACAAAAATTCACCTGAAGGGACCAACCGGTGTGGTAGCGCTTGCGGGTGGAAAACCCGCCCGGCAAGGGCTGTCATCTACTGCTAGTCGCGTCCGTGACCCCGGGGCATTTCGCCGATGTCGACAATGTGAAGGGGATAGGGACATCGGTTCCGGAGGAACGATGAGGACGTTAACTATCATCGGGCAACGCGATCATTACAGAATTCGAGGTTAGGATGGACCGAATTATTCCACTGATCATGTGCGGCGGGGCGGGCACGAGGCTGTGGCCGGCGTCGCGCGAGGTCCATCCGAAGCAGTTCCTGCCGTTGTTCGGGACGCGCTCGACCTTCCAGGAGACGCTGCTCAGGGTGTCGGATCCGGCGCTGTTCGAGCGGCCGATCGTGATCACCAACAACGCCTATCGGTTCATGGTACTAGAGCAACTGGCCGGCATCGGGCGCGAGGCGGACGTGCTGCTGGAGCCGGCGCGGCGCGACTCGGGGCCGGCGATCGCGGCCGGCGCCGCCTTTGCACAAGCGCGCGACAGGGACGCGACCGTGCTGGCGCTCGCCGCCGATCACGTGGTTGAAGACACCGAGGCCTTCGTCGCCGCCTGTCGCGAGGGGCTGATTGCCGCGAAAGCAGGCCGCATCGTCACCTTTGGCGTCAATCCCGAGCGCCCGGCCACCGAATACGGCTATATCAGCCCCGGCGATGGCATTTCGGGGCAGGTGCGCGCGGTCGCAAAATTCGTCGAGAAGCCGGATGCGGCAACCGCGGCCGACTACATCACGTCGGGCTATCTCTGGAACAGCGGCAACTTCATGTTCCGCGCCGACGTCCTGCTCGACGAGTACCGCAATTTCGATGCCGCGAGCGTGGAGGCGGTGACCGAGGCGGTGACGAAGACCGAGCGCGATCTCGGCTTCGTCAAGCTCGATGCGGATGCGTTCGGATCGGCGAAAGCGATCTCGATCGATTATGCGGTGATGGAAAAGACCGCGCGCGCGGCGGTGGTGCCGGTGTCCTGTGGCTGGTCGGATGTCGGCTCCTGGCACGCGGTGTGGGAATTGTCTGATAAAGACGGGCAAGGCAATGCCGCGCGCGGCGCTGCGGTCTTCGAGGACTCCCGCAACAGCAACGTCTGGACCGACCGCGCGCTGGTCGCGCTCGAGGGCGTCGACGACCTCGTGGTGGTCGCGACGCAGGACGCCATCCTGGTGTCGCGGCAGAAGGACGCCAACGGCCTGAAGCGCCTGGTGGCGAAACTGAAGACGGTGGCGCCGGAGGTCACCGAGAACCACATCAAGGTGCATCGGCCCTGGGGCTCGTACCAGTCAGTCGACAATGGCGAACGCCACCAGGTCAAGCGCATCATCGTCAAGCCGGGCGAGCGGCTGTCGCTGCAGAAGCACCATCACCGTTCCGAGCACTGGATCGTGGTCCGTGGCGCTGCGCGCGTCACCGTCAACGAAACGGTGAAGATCGTGCACGAGAACGAGTCGATCTACATCCCGATCGGCGCGGTCCACCGGCTGGAGAACCCCGGCAAGATCCTGCTGGAATTGATCGAAGTGCAGACCGGCAGCTATCTCGGCGAGGACGACATCATCCGTATCGAGGACGATTATCAGCGCACCTGATGGTTGCGCCGTGCATCGATTTCGTCCCAGCTGGCCGGCGAGACCGTGTAATCTTTTGAATCAAAACGTGTCCGGATTTGCGCGTTGGCATTCGCCACATTTGTGACGGCATGCTATAGCGTGTGCGTGACGATGCTTCGGGGAAAGAAAGCACGTCAGGACAAGGGGATAGGGCTGCGGCCTGATTCGGTGAATCAGGCTGGTCCGGGGAAGAACGCGCAGCCGATGGGCGCCACCAAAAGTCTGTTGGGGTAACCACATGAGTTCCAAAGGGTCGGGGTTGGCCGCAAAAGCCGGGATCAGGCGTGCCTTGCGCGTCGGGGTGATCGGTGCGGGGGTCATGGGCAGCAACCATGCACGCGTGCTGGCGGGATTGCCCGAGGTCACGCTGGTTGGGATCGTCGATCCCCTGGCTGAACATCGCGCACGCGCCGTTGCGCTGGTCGGCTGCCGGGCGTTTGCGACGCTCGATGAACTGCTCGCCGAAGGCGTCGATGCCGTGACGATCGCGGCGCCGACCCATCTGCATCACGAGATCGCGCTCACCTGTATCGCGCAGAACGTCCATATCTTGGTCGAGAAGCCCGTCGCCTCCACGGTCGAGGAGGGCAACGACATCGTCACCGCCGCGCGGGAGGCCGGCGTGACGCTGATGGTCGGCCACGTCGAACGCTTCAACCCGGCGGTGGCCGCGATCAAGCAGGCGATATCGGGCGAAGACATCCTCTCGATCGGCATCACCCGCGTCGGTCCGTTTCCTCCGCGCATGTCCAATGTCGGCGTCGTCATCGATCTGGCCGTGCACGACATCGATCTGATCCGCTGGTTCACCGAGTCTGAAATCGTCGACGTGCAGCCGCAGCTCTCGAGCGCCGTGGCCGAGCGCGAGGACATCGCGCTGTTGCAATTCCGTACCGCCTCGGGCGTGCTCGCGCATATCAACACCAACTGGCTGACGCCGTTCAAGGCGCGCAGCGTCACGGTCGCAACGCGCGGCAAATATGTGATGGGCGATCTCCTGACCCGGCAGGTCACCGAGTGCTTCGGCTTCAAGCCCGACGGCAGCTATTCGATGCGGCATTTGCCGGTTGGTCACGACGAACCGTTGCGCGCCGAATTGATTGCGTTCCTCGACGCGGTGAGGAGCGGCAAGGAGCCGGCGGTATCAGGCAACGAAGGCGTCGCGAGCCTCGAGATCGCGATCAAATGTCTGGAAGCGCCGGCCACGCCCGCCGCGACCATCGCTCGCAAGGCCCCGCGCCGCGTCGCCGGCTGACAGTCTTACTCACGCGTCCCGCAAGGTCCCATGAACCAGCATATGCGCCCAGAACCCATTCCCTTCATCGACCTTGCCGCGCAGCGCCGCCGGCTTGGCACCTCCGTCGATGAGGCGGTCTCCCGCGTGCTCTCCCATTGCCAGTTCATCGGCGGGCCGGAAGTGTCGGCGCTGGAGGCCGAACTCGCAAAGTTCTCGGGCGCAAAACATGTGGTGGCCTGCGCCAGCGGCACCGACGCGCTCCTGATGGTGCTGATGGCCAAGAAGGTCGGCCCGGGCGATGCGGTGCTGTGCCCGTCCTTCACGTTCTGCGCGACCGGCGAATCGGTGGCGCTGACTGGTGCTACGCCGGTTTTCGTCGACGTCGATGAGGCGACGTTCAACATGGATGCCGCCTCGCTGAAGCGAGGCATTGCGACCGCGAAGGCGCGAGGCCTCAAGCCCGTCGGCGTCATTCCGGTCGACCTGTTCGGGCAGAGCGCCGATCATGATGCGATCGCCGCGGTCGCCAAGGCCGAGGGCCTGTTCGTGCTCGATGACGCGGCCCAGGGATTTGGCGCCAGCTACAAGGGGCGGCGGATCGGCACCTTTGGCCTGGCGACGACGACCAGCTTCTTCCCGGCAAAGCCCCTCGGCTGCTTCGGCGATGGCGGCGCGATCTTCACAGACGATGAGGAGCTTGCGCAAACGCTGCGCAGCATCCGCGTGCACGGCCAAGGCTCCGACAAATACGACAATGTGCGCCTCGGCCTGACCGGGCGGCTCGACACCATGCAGGCGGCCGTGCTGCTCGAGAAGCTCAAGATCTTCGAGGACGAGATCACAGCGCGCAATGAGGTCGCGGAGCGCTATGCGCGCGGGCTCGGCAATGTCGTGACCGTGCCGCGTCTTGCCGCCGGCTGCAGCTCGATCTGGGCGTGCTACACCATCCGCCTGCCCGAGGGCACCGACCGTGACGGCTTTGCCGCGGCGCTGAAGGCGCAGGGCGTTCCGACCGCGATCTATTATACGAAATCGATGCATCAGCAGACCGCCTACCGCGACTTCCCGGTGGCGGAGGGCGGCCTGCCGGTCAGCGAACGGCTTTCGAACGACGTCGTCAGCCTGCCGATTCACGCCTATCTCGACGAGGCGACGCAGGCGCGAATCATCGAGGCTGTGCGCGGCGCGCTTTCGTCCTGATTTCGCCGTTTTGCGGCGCCGGTCCTTGGGCTAGAACCGGCGCATGCTTGGACGCATCTTCACGGTCGGCGGCTACACCCTGCTTTCGCGGCTGACGGGCCTCGCGCGCGACATCATGCTCGCCGCGATTCTCGGCGCGGGACCGATTGCCGACGCCTTCCTGGTGGCCTGGCGCCTGCCGAACAATTTTCGTGCGATCTTCGCCGAGGGCGCGTTCAACACCGCGTTCGTCCCGGCTTACGCCCATGTCCACGGCAAGGGCGGCGACACGTCCGCGCGCCTGTTCGCCGACCGCATCTTTACGCTGCTGTTCCTGTCGCAGCTCATCCTGCTGGCGCTGGCCTGGGCCTTCATGCCGCAGGCGCTGCGCGTCCTGGCGCCCGGCTTCACCGATGACGCCGAGCAGCGACAGCTTGCGATCGAGCTGACGCGCATCACCTTTCCGTATCTGCTCCTGATCACGATGGTGACGCTCTATGGCGGCATGCTCAACGTGATGCAGCGCTTTGCCAGCGCCGCCGGGGCGTCGATCCTCCTCAATCTGTCGATGATGGCGACGCTGGCGCTCGCGGCCTTCTTCCCGAGTGCAGGTCACGCTGCAGCCTGGGGCGTGCTGATCTCCGGCTTCCTGCAATATTCCCTGCTCGCGGGCGATCTGGCAAGGCACGGCACGCTGCCGCGCTTTGCCATGCCGCGGCTCGACGAGGACGTCCGCGCCTTTTTCCGCGCGATCGGGCCGGCGACGCTGGGCTCGATGGGCACGCAGGTCGCCGTGTTCGCCGACACCATCATCGCGACGTTCCTCGCGGCCGGCGCGCTGTCGGCGCTCTATTACGCCGAGCGGCTTTATCAACTGCCGATCGGCGTGATCGGGATTGCCGTCGGCACCGTGCTGTTGCCGGAAATGTCGCGGCGGATCACCGCACAGGATGTTGCGGGGGCTGCGGGTGCGCAGCGCCGCGCATTTGATTTCACCCTGCTTGCGACCGTGCCCTTTGTCGCGGCTTTCCTCACCGTGCCCGATATCATCGTGCGCGCGGCGTTTGCGCGCGGCGCCTTCACCAAAGCCGACGCGGCGGCGGCCGCCGCGACATTGGCGGCCTATTCGATCGGCCTGATCCCGTTCGTGATGATCCGCAGTGCGGTTGCGACGTTCTATGCACGCAAGGATACGGCAACGCCGGTGAAGGCGTCGCTGACCGGGTTGGGGGCCAATCTGCTGCTGAAGATCGGCCTGATGGCCCCGCTCGCCCAGATCGGGCTTGCGCTCGCCACCGCCGTAGGTGCCTGGATCAACCTGTTGCTGGTGCTCGGCTTTGCGGTGCGCGCCGGCTATCTTGAGCTTGATCGCCTGATGATGCTGACCTTTGCGAAATTCGCCGTCTCCGGCCTCGTGCTCGCGGGGGCGCTTTGGTGGACCGAGCGATTCGCGGCCGTCTATTTCGCGCAGATGCATGTGCTGCGCGATGAAACCATCCTTGCGCTCCTGATTGCAGTCGGCGCCTTCGTCTATGGCTTTTCCATCCTGGTGCTGTTCGGGCGCGGATGGCTCTTCGCCCTGCGGCGCGGATAGTTTTCAAGTCAAATCAGCTTTTTGTTGCGGTGCTTCCAAGCTCCGCAATTCGCGGTTTGCGCTTCTTTCCCAACCGCGCCAATATGGCGGGAAACACGCCAAGATGGCGTGGACAACAACGACAATTGGAGTGACGATGGCAGCCCCCATCAAATTCGGCGTCGGCCAGAGTGTACGCCGCAAGGAAGACGACGCGCTCATTCGCGGCATGGGCCGCTACACCGACGACGTCGCGCCGCAGCCGGCGTTGCATTCGCTGGTGCTGCGCTCGCCGCATGCGCATGCGAAGTTCACCATCGACGTCACCAAGGCGCGCGGCCTGCCGGGCGTCAGCCTGATCCTGACTGCGGCCGAGGTCGCCGATCTCGGCGACCTGCCATGCCTGTTCAACCTTGAGACCGACCCGTTCACCGGTCCGCCCTATCCGATCCTGGCCAAGGACGAAGTGCGTCATGTCGGCGACGCCGTCGCCTTCGTCGTCGCCGAGACGATCGACCAGGCGCGCGACGCGATCGAGGCGATCGACGTGCAGTGGACGCCGCTGCCGGCCGTGATCGGCGTCGTCAACGCCGTGAAGCCGGGCGCACCGCAGGTGTGGCCCGACAAGCCGGGCAACGTGCTGTTCGACGTCTCGATCGGCGACAAGAAGGCGACTGAGGAAGCCTTTGCCAAGGCGCATGCGGTCGCGGAAATCTCGATCGTCAATCCGCGCATCGTCACCAACTTCATGGAGACGCGTGCGGCGGTCGCCGAGTATGACGCCAAGAAGGATCATCTGACGCTGACGATCGGCAGCCAGGGCAGCCATCGCCTGCGCGACATCCTCTGCCAGAATATCCTGAAGATCCCGGTCGAGAACATGCGGGTGATCTGCCCCGATGTCGGCGGCGGCTTCGGCACCAAGCTGTTTCCCTACCGCGAATATGCGCTGATCGCGGTCGCCGCGCGGCAGTTGAAGAAGACCGTCAAATGGACGGCTGACCGTGCCGACCACTTCATGGGCGACTCGCAGGGGCGCGACAACGTCACGACCGCGCGAATGGCGCTCGCCGAGGACGGCAAGTTCCTAGGCATGGACGTCGACCTGATGGGCGACATGGGCGGCTATCTCTCGACCTTCGGCCCGTATATTCCGCATGGCGGCGCCGGCATGCTGCCGGGCCTCTATGACATCCAGGCTTTCCATTGCCGCGTCCGCACCGTGTTCACCAACACCGTGCCGGTCGATGCCTATCGCGGCGCCGGACGGCCGGAGGCGGCTTACGTCGTCGAACGCCTGGTTGATGCGACCGCGCGAAAACTCGACATGACGCCGGATGCGATCCGCCGCAAGAACTTCATTCCGCCGAAGGCGCTGCCCTACAAGACCGCGACCGGGAAGGTCTATGACTCCGGCGACTTCGCCGCGCATATGAAGCGCGCGATGGAGATCGCGGAGTGGAAGGAATTTCCCAAGCGCGCCAAGGTGGCGAAGAAGAACGGTCTGGTGCGCGGCATCGGGCTTGCAACCTATGTCGAGATCTGCGGCACAATGGGCGAGGAGACCGCGAATGTCGCGCTCGACCCCAATGGTGACGTCTCGATCCTGATCGGCACGCAATCGAGCGGGCAGGGCCACCAGACCGCCTATGCGCAGCTCGTTGCCGAACAGTTCGGCCTGCCGCCCGAGCGCGTCCACATCCTGCAGGGCGACACCGACAAGATCGCAACGGGTCTTGGCACCGGCGGCTCGGCTTCGATCCCGTCGGGCGGCGTCAGCGTGCAGCGCGCCACCGCCGCGCTCGGCGACAGACTGAAGGAGATCGCGGCGCAGGCGTTGGAAGCAAGCGCCGGCGACCTCGAGATATCAGACGGTGTGATCCGCATCGCCGGCACCGACCGCTCGATCAGCTTTGCCGATCTCGCCAAGCGTCCCGGCGTCGATCCGTCGAAGCTGAACGCCAGCGCGACCTTCGCCAGTGCCGACGGCACCTATCCGAACGGCACGCATCTGGCCGAAGTCGAGATCGATCCGGCGACCGGCATCATCAAGATCGTGAACTACGTCATCGTCGATGACTTCGGCGTGACACTGAACCCGCTGCTGCTCGCGGGTCAGGTTCACGGCGGCGCGATGCAGGGTATCGGGCAGGCGCTGATGGAGCAGGCGGTCTATAGCGCAACCGACGGCCAACTCGTCACCGGCACCTTCATGGACTATGCGGTGCCGCGCGCCTCCGACGGTCCGTCCTTCGTGTTCGAGACCCACAACGTGCCCTGTGCGACCAATCCGCTTGGCGTCAAGGGCGCGGGCGAAGCCGGCGCGATCGGCTCGTGTCCGGCAATCGTCAACGCGATCGTCGAAGGCCTGTGGCGCGAATACAAGATCGACCACATCGATATGCCCGCCACCCCCGAGCGGGTCTGGATCGCGATCCGCGAGGCGCAGCGACGCCATAATCTCTGATGACGATCTCGTAGCGCGGGAATAAATCCCCGCGCACGGGTTCTACTGGAGAAGCGGCGGTAGGGGCACGTCCGGCAAAAGCTTCACGAAAAGGAGAATTCGCCGATGAAGCGGATGGTTATGGTGGTGTGCGGCGTGCTGCTCGGTGCAAGCGCTGTCATGGCTCAGCAGGAGATCGCCGTTCAGCAGGATAACCTGATGCGGGCGCAGGCGAAGAGCATGTACACCGTGATCGGGAAAATGGTGAAGGGCGATATCCCGTACGACCAGAAGGCGGTCGATACGGCGCTCTCCGATCTCGAAACGAACGTCGCGAAGATCGCGACCGTCTTTGCCACCAACCCAAAGGAAGACGTGAAGGATGCCCACTACACGTCGTCGCCCAAGATCTGGCAGAACAAGGCCGATTTTGATTCCAAGATCCCGCCGGTCACGAAGGCGATCGCCGACTTCAAGGGCAAGGTCAAGAATCTCGATCAGTTGAAGGTGGCCTACACCGCCATCAACGATCGCTGCGGCGGGTGTCACGACACCTATCGTGTCAAATTGAAGTGACGGGAGGTTTCACCTCTCCCGCTTGCGGGAGAGGTCGGCGCGTAAGCGCCGGGTGAGGGCTCTCTCCACACGAAGAGTCTTTATCGCGGAGATACCCTCACCCCAGCCCTCTCCCGCAGGCGGGAGAGGGGGCGCAGCTTCATCGTGGTCACCGCCGATCTACCTCATTAGGTACAAAACGAAAAAGGCGGATGCCGCAGCATCCGCCTTCAGGAATGAACGCTCGTGGCTCGCCTATTTCGCGACCTGGCCGCGGATTTCGCCGCCCGGATTGGCTGCGGTGTGGACGTTCACGTAGTACTTGCCGGCGAGGAAATCGGCGGCCTGCGTGTCCGTCAGCGTGGCGCTGCCTTCGGCGGGGCTCGAGGCGATATTCGGGATCGGGACCGCGACACCGCCGTTCTTGCCGGCTTCGGCAGGACCGTGGAAATGTGCCGCGGTGGCGGGACCGGTGAGGCCGGAATAGGTCACCTTCCAGCTCAGTTTCTTGGTCGCCGGATCATAGTCGATATCGGCGGTGCCGGTTCCGCTGCTGCTGTTCGGCGGCACTTCCGATTTGCTGTCCAACGGCACTTTGTACTTGTCGGCGAGAGCAGGACCGGCAAACACGACGGCGGCTCCGAGCGCGAGCGTGGCAAGCATGGTCTTGTTCGGCATGGTTTTCTCCCTGTTGGCCTCGGATGAGTGTCGACCTCAAAACAATAGCTTATCCGCTTTATTCCCAAAATCGCCCGCGAGCGCGGAAAATTTCGAGCAAGCGCATGGCCGAAACTGTCGCCATATTAGCGGCTAGATCGATGCAGCGCGAAGCGGTGTCCCGCTTCGCTCGAAAGCGCTCCAATGACGGGTCGGACCATGTTGCGACGAACATATCCCGCGGTCATCCTCGCCGGCATTGTCGCCGTCGGCGTCTATTGGTGGCTGACCATACCTTCGACGATCGCGGCCAGCGCGTTGCCGGCCTATGAGCCTGACATCAACAACGGCTCCACCATCTTCAACGCGGGCGGATGCTCGTCCTGCCACGCCGTGCCCGACCAGCCCGATCGCACCCGGCTCGGCGGCGGGCTCGCGATTCCTTCTCCGTTCGGCACCTTCTATGCGCCGAACATCTCGCCCGATCCCAATGACGGCATCGGCCGATGGAGCGAGGCTGATTTCGTCACCGCGGTCATGAAGGGCACCTCGCCGGAAGGTACCCACTTTTTCCCGGCGTTTCCCTACACGTCCTACCAGCATGCGAAGATCGAGGACGTCCGCGACCTCTTCGCCTTCATCAAGACGCTGCCGCCGGTCGCCGGCACGGTGCGCGATCACGACGTGCCGTTTCCCTTCAACATCCGCCGCAACATCGGCGTCTGGAAAGTCCTGTTCATGGATGGCAAGCCGTTCACGCCGGATCCGACACGCTCCGCGCAATGGAATCGCGGGGCCTATCTCGTGAACAGTTTTGGCCATTGCGCGGAGTGCCACAGCCCGCGCAATGTCCTGGGCGGCATCATCCGCGCGCAGCGTTTTGGCGGCGGACCGAATCCGGAGGGCGAGGGCTGGGTCCCCAACATCACGCAAAAGAAGCTCGAAGATTGGAGCGTGAAGGACTTCGCCTATTTCCTGAAAACCGGCGAACTGCCGGAGGGCGACAGTGCCAGCGGTTTGATGGCGCGCGTGATCAAGAACACCTCGCAATTGTCCGATGACGACCGCGCCGCGATGGCCGATTATCTCAAATCGCTGCCACCGGTCGAAGGACCGACGCCGCCGCCGAAGCGGACCGATGGCAAGAGCTAGGGCGTGTACTCGTAAGTGCTTGATGAACGGCACATCCGAACGGCGAAGAGAGAACCGTCTGGAGCCGGCGCAGCATCTTTTGAGTTTGTTCCCGATCCGATCACAAAGCTTTGAGTCCCCGGTCCTCGTGCAAATCCGAAATGCCTGCGTTTCAATAAGCGCTATCGTTATAAACGTTCGGAGATAGCGGTGTGAAGCGAACTGAGCCCGTGGTTCAGTTCCGTTGGGCCGCGTGAGGGACCAGAGACAATGCCGTCACACGAGCGCGCGAAGATAAATCTCCCTTCAGCTATCTTGGTGTTGGCCATGGCTACGGCGGCCGCTCCCCATGGCGCCGCCGCCGCCGCAGGATGCCAAAATCAGGATAGCGGCATCACCCTGTCGCCCGGATTTTGTGCTACGGTCTTTGCCGACAATCTCGGCCATGTGCGCCATCTTGCGGTCAGCAGCGACAACGTTGTCTATGCCAACAGTTGGAGGGTGGCGATTACGGATGGCCGGAATGCTACTACGACCAAGATCAGAAAAAGCTCGTCCTGGCGCCGGAATATGGCGGCGACGGCGGCAAGGCGGTCGGGGCCTGCGCCGCTAAGCTAGCGCCGGTCGCCGCCTTTCCCAGCCATTGGGCGCCCAACGCCATGCTGATCTATACCGGCACGCAGTTCCCTGAGCCCTATCGTGACGGCGGCTTCATCGCATTCCACGGTTCGTGGAATCGCGCGCCGCGGGAGCAGGCGGGCTACAATGTCGTTTTCCAGCCGATGGCCGACGGCAAGGCGGCGGGCAACTATGTGGTGTTCGCGGACGGCTTCGCAGGCGCGCACAAGGATCCCGGTCGCGCCGCCTTTCGGCCGAGCGGCCTCGCGATGGGGCCGGACGGGGCTCTCTATATCGGCGATGACGTGCATGGCCGCATCTGGCGAATAACTTATGGCGGCGATGCGACCACCGCGCGGTTGGCTGCGGCGCCGGCAATGGCCCCGGCATCGGGTTCGAGCGGCGCGGCCGTGCCGCCGGAAGGGACGCACGCCGACGCTGGGCGCGCCACGGCGGATCTGTCGGTGCCGCCCGGCGCCACCAAGGATCAGGTTGCGCTCGGCGACCGCATCTTCCATGGCGAGGCCAGCAACGGCACCTGCAGCGGATGTCACGGGTCCGATGCCCGTGGGACGTCAGTCGGTCCGGACCTGACTTCCGGCAACTGGGTGTGGAGCGACGGCAGCCTCGCGGCGATCACCAAGACGGTGACCGACGGTGTATCGCACCCGCGCAACTATACCGGCGTCATGCCGCCGAAGGGAGGTGCTGAGCTGTCGGACGCCGACACTGCCGCAGTAGCCGCCTATGTCTGGGCGGTCGGCCACGTCAATTAGATCATGATCCGATTAGACGGAAGCGATCTCCGCGGAAACGCTTCGCGTTTGTCGCGAGGGAAAACCGGTCCACTTTTCCGGATCATGCTCTAAATGTCCGCAAACACCTCGAGCAGATTTCCGTCTGGATCACGGAAGAACAGCGTGCGGTGTCCAAAGACCTGGTCCGTCGGCGGGGAGAGCAGCGTGACGCCCTGCCGCACGAGTTCGTCGGCGCACTGATCAACCTCCGCGGCGGAAACCTTGAAGGCCAGTTGAAGCGACGCGCTGCCATTCGGCGTTGGAGCATCTGCCGCCGTCCGGCTCGGCTTAGCCAAGGCCAGGGTATTGTTGCCTATCCGATACTCGATCCAACGTGGAGAAAGCTCTCGTAGCAGCGGAAAGCCGAGGACGCGTTCGTAGAAGTCACGCATAGCTCCCATGTCACGGGCGAAAATGACCGTATAGTCGATCGCTTGAATGGCTCGAAAAGCCGAGTCGGCGCGCGGATTCCGTTCGTTCGGCGGGCCCTTCATTGACAGGTCCTTAGCACCGAAGCTCTAGGTCGTCCCGAACGCCTTGAAAGTGATGATGGTGTGGGTGTCCTGGATGCCCGGGATGACCTGGACCTTCTCGTTGACGAAATGGCCGATGTCGGTGTCCTTGTCGACGTAGAACTTCACCAGGAGGTCGTAATCGCCCGCTGTGGAGTAGATCTCGGAGGCGATCTCGGCCTCCGCCAGCGCATTGGCGACGGCATAGGACTGGCCGAGCTTGCACTTGATCTGGATGAAAAAGGGAACCATCGCTGTCATCTCCGGGGCAGGGTAGCCGGCGCATAGAGCCAAATTCGGGGTGCGATGGCAAGCCAGCTTGCCGGCCTTGGTCCTTGGCGCTAAAGCGAACTGATTTTAGTTAGTACGGATTGACGGCGGCACCTCCCTCTCCCCGTTCTTACGGGGAGAGGGTTGGGGTGAGGGCTCTCTCCACGAACACGGTGGCAGATACCCTCGTGGAGGCTCCCCCTCACCCGAAATTCAAGCTGCGCTTGAATTTCGACCTCTCCCCGCAAGCGGGGCGAGGTGAAGTCCAGGTCCCCGCTCGATTCGACAAGGGATGATCAAACCCAGGACAACCCATGATCGTCTACTGCGCGGCAGCTTTCCGATGACGACGCCGATCGCACTTACCATTGCCGGTTCGGATTCCTCCGGCGGCGCCGGGATCCAGGCGGATTTGAAGACCTTTGCCGCGCTCGGCGTCTACGGCGCCTCCGTCATCACCGCGCTGACCGCGCAGAACACGATGGGCGTGCGCGGCATCCACCAGGTGCCGGCCGAGTTCGTGACCGCGCAGATCGATGCGGTGTTCTCCGATCTTGCGGTCGGCGCGGTCAAGATCGGCATGGTTGCGGAGCTCTCGATCATCGATGCGATCGCGGCCGGGCTCGAGCGCTGGTCGCCGAAGCATGTCGTGTTCGATCCGGTGATGGTTGCAACCTCGGGCGATCGCCTGCTTGCCGCGGAGGCGGTCGATGCGCTGCGCACGAGATTGATCCCGCTTGCGTCGTTGATCACCCCGAACCTGCCGGAAGCCGCAGCACTGCTCGATGAACCGATGGCCGCAGACGAGGCCGCCATCGAGAGCCAGGGCAGGCGGCTGCTTGCGCTCGGCTGTCAGGCGGTGCTGATCAAGGGCGGGCACGGGCAGGGCAGCGAGAGCATCGACTATCTCGTCGATGCCGACAGCGCGATCGTGCTCGCGGCGCCGCGCATCAACACCGCAAACACCCATGGCACCGGCTGCTCATTATCGTCGGCGATCGCAGCCGAGCTTGCCAAGGGCGAAGACGTGACGTCAGCCGTGCGCAATGCCAAGCGCTGGATCAGCGCCGCGATCGAAGCCGCCGATCGTTTCACCGTCGGCCACGGCCACGGGCCGGTGCATCATTTTCACAGATTTTATTAGACGACCCGCAACGCCGTAGCCCGGATGGAGCGCAGCGTAATCCGGGGCCTTTGCGCGCCTGGAGGCGCTTATCCCGGATTGCGCTTCGCTTCATCCGGGCTACAGGCCTCGTTCCGTACATCCACTGCCCCTCGTGTCGCCAGATTGTCGCATGGCGCTGTTATCCGCATTTCAAAGGGGCGCATAGCTGATTCTGGTGGGACCGTTGGCTGCGACGAATCGTCATCGCCCTGTCACAGGGATTTGTTAGGTGCACAGGTATGGGAAGCGACTCTTTCAGTGAAGAGAGCCCCGAGCGGCGCTTTCGCACGTTGTTTATCTCCGATGTCCATCTCGGAGCCCGCGGGTCGCAAGCCGACCGATTGCTGGATTTCCTGCGCTCTCACGATGCCGACACGATCTACCTGGTTGGCGACATCGTCGACGGTTGGGCGCTGAAGTCGAGCTGGCACTGGCCCCAGACCCACAACGACTTCGTGCAGAAGATGCTGCGCAAGGCACGCAAGGGCGCCAAGGTCATCTACATCCCCGGCAATCACGACGAGTTCCTGCGTAAATACTACGGCACGCATTTCGGCGGCATCGACGTGATGGAGAACACCATCCACACCGGCGTCGACGGCAAGCGCTACCTTGTGATCCACGGCGATATCTTCGACCTCGTGGTGCAGAACGCGCGCTGGCTCGCCCATCTCGGCGACAAGGCGTACGACTTCGCGATCCAGATGAACCGCTTCGTCAACTTCTTCCGCCGCATGTTCGGCGTGCCCTATTGGTCGCTGTCGCAATGGGCGAAGCTGAAGGTCAAGAAGGCGGTGAACTATATCGGCGCGTTCGAAACCACGCTAGCCAGCGAAGCGCGTCGCCATGGCTGCGACGGCGTGATCTGCGGCCACATCCACTATGCGACCATCCGCGACGAGCACGGCATCCGCTACATGAATTGCGGCGACTGGGTCGAGAGCTGCACGGCGCTGGCCGAGCATGAGGACGGCCGCTTCGAGATCATCACCTGGACCGATCCGGTCCGGCGCATCGCACCAGTTCCACGGGTCACGGCGCGCGCCGCATGACAAAAATCCTGGTCGCGACCGACGCATGGCATCCCCAGGTCAATGGGGTGGTTCGGACGCTGACCATGATGGCCGAGGCGGCAAAGGGCCTCGGCGTTGAGATCGCATTTCTCACACCGCAATCGTTCCGCACCTTCGCGATGCCGAGCTATCGCGACCTCAGGCTGGCCTTGCCGCATCCGGCCGCGATTGCCGCGCTGATCGAGCAGGACAAGCCTGACAGCATCCACATCGCCACCGAAGGTCCGATCGGCCTGTTGGTGCGCCGTTATTGCCGCAAGCGCGGCCTGCCGTTCACCACGAGCTTTCACACCCGCTTTCCCGACTATGTCTCGGCGCGCTCGCCGATCCCGGAAAGCTGGGTCTGGCGGCTGTTGCGCTGGTTCCATCGGCCGAGCCAGGCGGTGATGGCGGCAACCCCGGCGCTCGCCGCCGAACTGCGCTCGCGCGGTTTTCGCAACGTGGTGCTGTGGTCGCGCGGCGTCGATACCGCGCTGTTCCATCCGCGCCATGTCGACCTCTGTCTTCCGGCACCGGTTTTCCTGAGCGTCGGCCGGGTGGCGGTCGAGAAGAACCTGGAAGCCTTCCTCGACCTCGATCTGCCGGGCACCAGAGTCGTTGTGGGCGACGGGCCGGCGCGTCCGGCACTGGAGCGGAAATACCGCGACGCCGTGTTCCTGGGCGCACGGCACGGCGAGGAATTGGCGCGCATTTATGCCGCTGCCGATGTGTTCGTGTTCCCGAGCAGGACCGACACCTTCGGTTTGGTGCTGCTGGAGGCGCTTGCGAGCGGCCTGCCGGTCGCCGCTTTCCCAGTGGTCGGTCCGCGTGACGTGATCGGTACTGCGCCGGTCGGCGCGCTGAAGGAAGACCTCCGCGAGGCCTGCCTGGAGGCGCTCAGCATCCCGGCGCGGGTCTGCGTCGACTTTGCGGCGCGCCACACCTGGCAAGCCTCGGCGCGCGTCTTTATCGACCACGCCCTCAATCTCCGGCCGGTCGAGCCCGAAGCCGCGCCCGAGAACGATCCGGCCGAATTCGTGGCCGAGGACCCGCATTTCGCGGCCTAGCCTGACCCGTAGCCCGGGTGGAGCCAACGGGTCGCGCGAACGCGCGCCCGATGACAGGCTCCGCGCAACCCGGGACTTCTGTATCGGCGTTGACCAGCGGTCCCGGGTTACGCGTTCCGCTCCACCCGGGCTACGAACCTCCTTCTGTGCATCACACAGAAGCGTCTTGCCGGCCTGTCGGCGGCCGCGTTACAAATTGCGTATGACCGAAATCATCGCAAATCCACCCGTCGACGCGGCTGATATCGAAGCCGCCGCAAAGGTGGTCGCGCCGTTCGCGGTGCGCACGCCGCTGCTGTCCTTTCCCGTCCTCAACGAGCGCGCCGGGACCAAGGTGTTCCTGAAGCCGGAAATGCTGCAGCGGACCGGCTCGTTCAAGTTCCGCGGCGCCTTCAACAAGCTGTCGTCGATCCCGCAGGCCCAGCGCGGCGGCGGGGTCGTCGCATTCTCCTCTGGTAACCACGCCCAAGGTGTGGCCGCAGCGGCGAAGATCCTCAACATGCAGGCGACCATCGTGATGCCGGCGGACTCGCCCATCACCAAGCGCGAGCGCACCAAGTCCTATGGCGCCGAGGTCGTGCTCTATGACCGCGACCGCGAGGACCGCGAGGCGATCGCCAATGGCATTGCGAGCAAGCGTGGCGCGACATTGGTGCGTCCCTACGACGATCCCTTCGTGATCGCAGGGCAGGGCACCGCAGGCCGCGAGATCGCCGAGGACATGGCCGCGCTTGGGCTTGACCCCGACATCGTGGTGGCGCCGGCATCCGGCGGCGGACTGATCGCGGGCGTCGCGACCGCGGTGAAAGCTCAGTTCCCACAAGCCCAGGTGATCGTCGCCGAGCCGAAGGGCTATGACGACCACGCGCTATCGCTGCAGGCGGGACATCGTGAGCCGCATCCCGCCGCAGCCCGCACCATCTGCGACGCGCTGATGGCGGCGATGCCGGGCGAGCTCACGTTTGCGATCAACAGCAAGCTGCTGGCGCGCGGCGTCTCGGCTTCGGATGAGGAAGTCGCCGCAGCGGTGGCGTTCGCCTATCGCGAACTGAAGCTGGTGGTCGAGCCCGGCGGCGCCGTCGGCCTTGCCGCCTTGCTCGCCGGCCGCATCGACGCCAAGGGCAAGAACGTCGTCATCGTTCTCTCCGGCGGCAATGTCGACGCCGACCTGTTCGCCAAGCTGGTGGCCTGAACAAGGCCGAGATTCGGTAGCCCGGGTGAAGCGTAGCGCAACCCGGGGCCTCCTGTAGACGTCGATGCAGAGCTCCCGGGTTACGCTGCGCTCCACCCGGGCTACGGCGCTGAACATCGTTTCGGCGCCTGCGCAATCAGCGCATGAAGGCGCGGCGTCCAAATCCCTGGCCCTAACCGATCGATTGGCTGACCACCCTTGCGGCGGATTGAAGCACCTGACAATGTTTGATTGGCGCAAGGTCGGAGGAATCCAGGATGGGGGACGGCTCCGGGCAGAGGGTTGCAACCGTCATCATCGCCGTGGTGCTCGTCGGCGCGGCTGCATCCCAGGCGAGGACAGTGCTGGCGCCGCTGGCTGCAGCTCTCTTCATCATCGCGATCGTCTGGCCGGCGCAGAAGTGGCTGCAGTCATGGATGCCAAAACTCGCAGCGCTCGCGATCACCATGCTGGTCACGGTGGCGGTCTGCCTTGCCTTCGCTTCGCTGGCAGCATGGGGCTTTGGCCGCGTCGGCCACTTCCTGGTTGCCGATGCGGCGCGGTATCAGACATTCTATGAACGGGCCGTGGTGTGGCTCGATGGCCATGGCATCGAGGTTGCCAGCCTCTGGGCCGAGCATTTCAACGTCGGCTGGCTGCTGCGCGCCACGCAATACGTCACCGGCCGCGTCAACACCACGCTGAGCTTCTGGCTGATCGCGCTCGTCTATGTCGTGCTGGGGTTGCTCGAGGTCGAGGACGTCAAGCGAAGAATCGACAGATTGGAAAACACCACGGCGGCGCGCGTCTTGCTCAATGGCAGTGCGGCGACCGCGGCCAAATTTCGGAAATACTTACTGGTGCGCACGCAGATGAGCGCGGTCACCGGACTTCTGGTCGGTCTTTTCGCCGGCGTTACCGGATTGCCATTTGCGTTCGAGTGGGGCGTGATCGCCTTCGTGCTGAACTACATCCCCTTCATCGGCCCTTTCATCGCCACGCTGTTTCCCACGCTGCTTGCCATGACGCAATTCGAGAGCTGGCCGGCGGTGTTCGGTGTCTTTGCCTGCCTCAACATCATCCAGTTCGTGGTCGGCAGCTATGTCGAGCCACGCGTCGCCGGCAACACGCTGTCGATATCGCCGTTCATCGTGCTGTTTGCGATCTTCCTGTGGACCTTCCTGTGGGGCCTGTTCGGCACCTTCATCGGCGTGCCAATCACGCTTGCGCTTCTCACCTTCTCTGCCGAGCACCCGTCGACGCGCTGGCTCGCCGATCTGCTCGGAGGACCGGCGGATGCGAAGCGGGCAAAGACTTAGCTGCGTATAACCTCCACCTTTTCGGGTTCGGCAAGGCAAAGCGTTCCGCCCTGACCGCTAGTTAGCCGGTGAATGTAGAAATAGCTTGGCGCATCATCGGCAGCGTTCATCACCGGCGAGGGGGCGGAGATGATTTTCAATGCGCCACATGCACCGATCCAATCGATGTGGCGGTGACCGTGCATCACCACGACGCGATCGGCAAAGGCTTGCAGTCTACGAACGAACCAACTCCCATTGATCAATGCCGTCCCAATGCGCTCCGAGAACTTCGTCGTCGGCATGGGATATTCCGCAAGGTGGTGGTGCAGCGCGACGATCCAGCGTGCCTTCGGAAAATAGCTGATGGCGGCCTCCAGCCGCTGCACCTGTTCGAGAGAGACCAGCCCGAGCGCGTTGGTAAAGGAGAAGTGGGTTTCGGCATTGGAGTCGAGGATGGCTATTCCGAGACCCTCTTCCTGCTCTGGGGGAAGGATCATCGGGAATTGGTCCTCGAACAGCCGGCGAAGCCCGGCGCCCCGACGCACGCCGCCGCGTTCGGCGAACGCAACAATCTGTTCGCGATGCGGCGTGAGGAGATCGTCCAGCGTGGCCGCGACTTTGCCTGACTTGTCGACGAGGCGCACCCGATCGCCCTGAATGGCCGATATCGCCGACAGGGTTCGCATTTGCCTCAGCCGCTTGCCGGGGCTGAACGGCAAGTCGAGCCGGGCAGGGTTGGCCCGATCGACGATGTTCACGTCATGATTGCCCGGCAGCACGATCGTCCGTGTTGCAAGATCAGGGTGCTCTGACAATGCCTCGAGGAATTCGGCCCATTCGCTTGCGCGTCCTGCGTCCGTCATATCGCCGCTGATCAGCACGTGATCGAGCGGATCGGCGGCATGAATGGCGGCGAGACGCGCGAACACGGCGGCGAAGCGCTCATTGCCGCACGGGCCGGCGCGTCCGCTCTCGATGCGGAAGCCATATCGCTCGCCGACGACATGGACATCCGACAGATGTGCAACGCGCCAGATGCGTGCATCGGATCGAGGGACGTCAAACGCGGCAAGATCGGCCGGCTGATCCATGCTGGCATCCGCAAAACCCCAAGCTAATGATGCGGCGGCGAGATAGCAGCACACGAGCACGATGGCGTTGGCCAACGTCGTCATCACGAGATGATGGCCTTGGGCCAGATCGATCAGGCCGGCAGTCCATCGCGAGGCCGGCCAAACCAGGATCGCGATCAATGCCGCACCTGCGCTGAGCAGGATGCCGGCGCCGAGCGAGCACGCACGCCGCACTCGCATGCGCAACGTGGGGGTCAGGCTGTTCCGCCAGATCCGTTCCGTTAGGTGGCGCAGTGCCTCGCGGCAGAACGCATAGCTCGGCTGCACGGCGAGCGCGTTGAGCGACCAGAAACTGATCTCGACGATCCGCAGCAGCGGCCGCCAGCCGAACCATCCCAGCGCGACGATCGCGATGAGCATCAATGCCGCGCCGATTTCCGTCAGGACCAGGATTTTTTCGGACAAGATTGAAAGCCAGGCGGAAGCCAAGAGCGGCGCAAGGCCAAGCAGCACGGCCGGCAGCAGGAGCAACGCGGTCCACGCGAACAAGAGCTTCGGCAGGCTGATCTCGACGAGCAGGCTGCCGGCAATAGCAAGCAGCGAACGCTGTCCGGGGCTGGCGGCATCGTCCTCGACGTCGCCGTCGCGCGGATCAAGCAGCACGCGGCGCTGAATGCTCGAAGGTTCGTCCGCCGATGTCGACCGCCTCATGATATGAGTCCGTCGTTTGCACCTGTCGTCAGGATGGCCTTCGCGTGCGTTGCTTCACTCGCAGTTGGCACAGAGTGCGTGGACGCTAGCAGCCGCGCATGTCTGTGCGGCCCACTTTATCACAACTCTTGTAACGAGACATTGGCCGCCCTACGCGAGTCTCCTCGCGCAACAGCGGCTTTCGCGCCTACGAGAAGAACGCTATCTTCTCGGCCTGGCTCATGCGGCGGATAGGTGCGAGCGGATCGTTGGCGGCAGCGCTCGGCTTCTTGACGATGCCGTTGGCAATGATGGTGGAGCCGAGCGAGATTTCGACCGGAGGCTCGGGCGGCGCGACGAAGGTGGGCTGCGGCGGAAGCTCGAACCGCGGTTCCGGCAGCGCGGCGGCAAGCTCAGGCGCCTGCGGCACGATTTCCGGCGCGGGCGGTGCTTCGAGTTCAACAGGTGGCTCTTCGGCGATCGCTGCCGTGGCGTCCTCAACGTCGAACGGGTCGGGCGCGCCCATCTCCATCGCGATCATGTCGAGCACGGCCTCGTCATGAGCGTCGGCGGCAGCTTCGTCGGTGGCGCGAGCAAGCTCGATGGCTTCAGCCTCCGCCAGCGCGGCCTCGGCGACGGCGAGCGCGGCTTCCGCGTCCGCGACGGTGATGGTCTCTTCCGCGGCTTCCGGCGCGGGGGGTGCGGCGACCGTCTCTGCGACGGCCGGCGCCTCCGGTAGAGCCTCGACCTCTACCACGTGAAAGGAGCGCTCCTCCGCGGGGCTCTTCGGTGCAGGTGCGGGTGAGGGAGCCACCGGCGCTTCGGCGCTCGGCGCGGGCGTCTCATCGGCCTCGGAGAACTGGGCGAGGCGTTGCACAATCGGTGCGAAGGCGGCATCCAGCGCGGCCTTCGCGTCCTCGGATGAAATCTGCGCGGCGCCGTTCTCGATCGCGACGACCTGGGAATCGATGAGGTCGCAGATGCGTCCGTCATTGCCGATCTCGCGCAGCCGCCACGCGATCTCGCGGATCACCCGCGCGCCCTTGCGCACCGGGGCAAGCTTCTGCTCCAGCTCCAGGCTATCGAGCGCTTCGGCCGCAGATGCCTGCGCGGCCTCCACCGCGTCGCGGATCGCGGCGATGGCCTCGGCTATCGCCGGCCCCGAATCGGGCGGCTCGACCGCCTGCCTCTGCGTGGCGAGGCTTTCCTCGAGCCGGGCCACCGCATCCAGCACCAGGCGGGTGTCGGCGTTGCGGTTGCGCTTGGCATATTCGGAGAGGAACCAGCGGCCGCGCGCCGTCTCCATGAAGGCTTCGCTGATCGCGTGGTAATCATCCTCGCCCGGCTGCACCGGGCGGGCTGTGATCGGCGAAAGGGCGAATGCTTCGTTGGCCATGCAAATCTCGTCGCGCAAATTGCGGCGCGCTGCGATAACGAACACCACGATATCAGGCGAATCGCAATTGGATTGATGGCTTCCGAATCACAAATTCCTGCAGCGCCGCAAGCGGATGCTAAGCGATTCGCGGCTCGCCTCGGAACCTTTTACGGGACCATGTTCGGGATGCTCGGCACCTATCTGCCGTTCTTCCCGCTCTGGCTGAAGGCGGTGGGGATCGAGGCGTCCTGGATCGGCATCATCACGGCGGTGCCCGCGGTGACCCGCTTCACCGTGCTGCCGCTGATCACGTCCCTCGCCGAGCGGCGGCGGATGCTGCGCGGCGCCATCATGATCACGGCGGCCGCGACCGCGCTCGGATTTGCCCTCATCGGCACCCAGCACCAGGCGCTGCCGGTATTCCTGGTCTTCGTCGTCACCTGCTGCCTGTGGACGCCGACGGGGCCGCTCACCGATGCCTATGCGCTCCGCGGCGTGACGCATTACGGACTGAACTATGGCCCGCTGCGGCTGTGGGGTTCGGCCGCCTTCGTGGTCGGCGCGCTCTTGTGCGGGTTGCTGGTCGATGAAGTCGCGGCGGAGCACCTGATCTGGATCATCGCTGCCGTAGCGGGAGTTAGCGCGCTCACGAGCTTAGGCCTGCGGCCGCTCGAGGTCGCAAAGAGGGCCGAGACCGCACAGCGCGGCGGCGTCGCGCTGCTGCGCGATCGCGGCTTTCTTGCGATCATCGCAGCTTCCGCGCTGATCCAGGGCAGCCATGTCGCCTACTATATCTTTGCCTCCATCGTCTGGAAGCAGGCTGGTCTCGGCGGGCTCACGATTGCAGCGCTGTGGTCGCTCGGCGTGCTCGCGGAAATCGTGCTGTTTGCGGTATCGCCGCGCCTCACGCTGGCCCCGGCGATGCTAGTCGTGATCGGCGCACTGGCCGGGGTCGCGCGCTGGGTGATCACCGCACAGGATCCGCCGCTTCCGATCCTGGCCGTCGTGCAACTCACGCATGGGCTGACCTTCGGCCTGACGCAGGTCGGCATCATGGGGCTTTTGGTGCGCCAGGTGCCGGGGCACATCATGGCGCGCGGGCAGGGCTACCTTGCCGCCTGCAGCGGCATCGTCTCGAGCAGCACCTCGATCCTGTGCGGCGTCGTCTATGCCCGCTACGGCCAGGGCGTCTATTACCTGATGGCGGCAATGGCAGCGTCAGGTGCACTCGTGATGTGGCTGGGGCGGCACCGGATAGCGTTTTCAAGCGAAGTGGGTACCGGTTAGCGTTAAGAAAACGCGTCAAAAAGGGGCTCCATCAGCCCCAGAGCGCGGCCTCCGCCGGATAGACGAGGCTGCCGTCGTAACGCAGCCTATGGTCGCGGTCGCGCGCGAGCAACAAGGGGCCATCGAGATCGACGAAGCGCGCCTGTGGCGTGAGCAGCATCGCCGGCGCCATAGCGAGCGAGGTCGCGACCATGCAGCCGACCATGATGTCAAAGCCGAGCGCCTGCGCGGCATCCGCCATCGCGAGCGCTTCGGTCAGGCCGCCGGTCTTGTCGAGCTTGATGTTGACCGCGTCGTAGCGGTCACGGAGCCCCTCCAGCGAGGCGCGTGCATGCACGCTTTCGTCGGCGCAGACCGCAAGCGGCCGCTTGATCTGCGCCAGCGCCGCATCGTTGCCGGCCGGCAGGGGCTGCTCCACCAGCGTGACGCCGGCGTCCGCGCAGGCGCCGAGGTTGTCGGCGAGGTTGTCCGCCGTCCAGGCCTCATTGGCGTCGACGATCAGTTCGGCGTTCGGCGCCGCCCTGCGTACCGCTTTGATACGCGCGCCATCGCCGTCGCCGCCGAGCTTGATCTTGAGCAGCGGCCGGTGCGCGGCCCTGGCGGTCGCTTCCGCCATCGCTTCCGGCGTCCCCAGCGAGATCGTGTAGGCCGTGGTGCAGAGGGCTGGCGCACTGCGCCCGAGCAGGTTCCAGATCCGGCTGCCGGCCCGCTTGGCCTCGAGGTCCCACAGGGCGCAATCCAGCGCGTTACGGGCGGCGCCTGGCGGCATTTGCGTCTGCAGGGCTTCCCGGTCCATGCCGGCCGCGAGGGGTTCCTGCATCGCCTGGATCGCCGCAAGCGTCGCCTCCGGCGTCTCGCCATAGCGCGGGTAGGGCACGCATTCGCCGCGGCCGGTCATCCCATCCAGGCTGACCTCGGCCACGACGGTAACGGCCTCGGTCTTGGCGCCCCGGCTGATGGTGAAGGCGCCCGCGATCGGCCAGCGTTCGATAAAGGCGGCAAGCTGTCGCGTTAGGCGCGCGGATCGGCTGGAAGTCATTTCAAAATCCCGCAATTTCTGGACCGTGCGCTTGCGAGGCGCTACCAACTATGGCTGGTTAGGGCCAGATTCTACAAGGCAATGCGGCGTTCGAATTCCTATCTTTCGAACGAGCCAACCAGCCTGGGGTGGGCATTTTGAACGGCGACCCGACACTGGAACGGATAGCACAGAGCGACGGCCTTGCCCTGTGCGCCGCAGGGCCGTGGACGGCCCGTTTTGCGCCCGTGCTGGAGCGGATGGTGGCCGATGCGGAAAAACTCCGCGGCACCCGTCCTGACATCTTCATCGACGTCTCCCAGGTCTCCAAGCTCGACACCTTCGGCGCCTGGTTGATCGAGCGGCTCAGGCGCAGCCTGAGCCATGGTGGCGGCGAGGCGATCATCGCCGGGCTCTCGGAAAACTATTCGAGCCTGGTCGACGAGGTGCAGCGGGTGAAGGAAACGCCGGAGGCCGAGACCGGCCCGGTCTCGATCACGGCCATGCTGGACCAGATCGGCCGGGTGGTGGTCGGCATCGGCGGCACGATCATCGGATTGGTCGACATGCTCGGCGCCGTGCTTGTCGCGAGCGGGCACGTCTTGATCCGCCCGCGCTCGTTCCGCCTGACCTCGACCATCCACCATCTGGAGCAGGTGTGCTGGCGTGCGGTGCCGATCGTGGTGCTGATCACCTTCCTGATTGGCTGCATCATCGCGCAGCAAGGCATCTTTCATTTCCGGAGGTTCGGCGCCGACATCTTCGTGGTCGACATGCTCGGCGTGCTGGTGCTGCGCGAGATCGGCGTGTTGCTCGTTGCTATCATGGTTGCCGGACGCTCGGGCAGCGCCTACACCGCCGAGCTCGGCTCGATGAAGATGCGCGAAGAAATCGACGCGCTACGCACCATGGGGTTCGATCCGATCGAGGTGCTGGTGTTGCCGCGCATGCTGGCGCTGGTGTTGGCGCTGCCGATCCTTGTCTTTCTCGGCGCAATGGCCGCGCTTTATGGCGGCGGCCTTGTCGCCTGGCTCTATGGCGGCGTCGATCCGGAAGCGTTCCTGCTGCGGCTGCGCGACGCCATCTCGATCAATCATTTCATCGTCGGCATGGTCAAGGCGCCGGTGATGGCGGCCGTGATCGGCATCGTCGCCTGCGTCGAGGGGCTGGCGGTGCAGGGCAGCGCGGAATCGCTCGGCCAGCACACGACGTCATCGGTGGTGAAGGGCATCTTCTTCGTCATCGTGATGGACGGCGTGTTCGCGATCTTCTTCGCGTCGATCGGGATGTGACCATGGTGGTGCAGCCCATTTCCGACGCCATCATCCGTGTCCGCGACGTCACGGTGCAGTTCGGCAGGACCCGCGTGCTCGACGGTCTCGACCTCGATGTGAAGCGCGGCGAGATCCTGGGCTTTGTCGGGCCCTCCGGCGCCGGCAAGTCGGTGCTGACGCGCACCATCATCGGGCTGGTGCCGAAGGTGTCGGGACGCATCGAAGTATTCGGCATCGACCTCGATGCCGCCAGTTCCAGCGAACGGCGCCGGGTCGAACGGCGCTGGGGCGTCCTGTTCCAGCAGGGCGCGCTGTTCTCCTCGCTCACCGTGCGGCAGAACATCCAGTTTCCGGTGCGCGAATATCTGAGGGTCTCGCAGCGGCTCTTGGACGAGATCATGGTGGCGAAACTCGTGATGGTCGGGCTGAAACCCGAGGTCGCCGACCGCTATCCTTCCGAGCTCTCCGGCGGCATGATCAAGCGCGTAGCGCTGGCACGCGCGCTCGCGCTCGATCCCGAGCTCGTGTTCCTGGATGAGCCGACTTCGGGCCTGGACCCGATCGGCGCCGGCGAGTTCGACGAACTGGTGCGCACCCTGCAGCGGACTTTGGGGTTGACCGTTTTCATGGTAACCCACGACCTCGACAGCCTATATACCGCGTGCGACCGCATCGCCGTTTTAGGGAACGGTAAGATCATTGCCGCAGGATCGATCGCCGACATGCAGGCATCGCAGCACCCTTGGCTGCGGCAATATTTCCATGGCAAACGCGCCCGCGCCGTCATCGGCTAGCGCATGGTCCCGACAGGTGGAAACCGGTTTTCGGACAAGATCATGCGCGAGAGAAAAGGATCAGTGACGGTTCCGCCACGGCGGAGCCTGAGCTTGGACGAGTAGCTGGAGTCATCGATGGAAACCCGGGCGAACTATGTCCTGATCGGCGCCTTCACGCTGGCGGTGATTGCGGCTGCGTTCGGCTTCGTGCTCTGGTTCCAGAGCTTGCATACCACCAAGCAGCGCAGCCCCTTGCGGGTGATCTTTGAAGGCCCGGCCTCGGGTCTGCGCAACGGCGGTAATGTCAATTTTAATGGTATCAGGATAGGGGAAGTCATCTCGGTAAGGCTCGACAATCCACGTCGCGTGGTCGCATTCGCGATGGTTGAGAACAGCGCGCCGATCCGCAAGGACACCCTGGTCGGCCTCGAATTCCAGGGGCTGACGGGCGTTGCCGCGATTTCGCTGAAGGGCGGCGAGGAGACGGCGCCCCCGGTGCCGCTCGATGAGGACGGCATCCCCGTGCTGACCGCCGATCCCAGGGCGCTGCAGGACGTCACCGAAGCGATCCGCGCGACGCTGCAGAACGTCAACCGCATCGTTGCCGACAATCAAGAGTCGGTGAAGAACTCGCTGCGCAATCTCGAAACCTTCACCGCGGCGCTCGCGCGCAATTCCGAGAAGATCGACAACGTGATGTTGAGGGTCGACGGCGTGATGGGCAAGGCCGACAACCTCATGCTCGGCCTCAACAGCATCGCCGGCGGTGATCGCGGCGGCGAACTGGCTCAGATGGTGAAATCGATCCGCGAGCTCGCCGAAGATTTTGACAAGCGCTCCGGCGCGCTGATGGCCGACGGCCGCAGGACGCTCAGCGACATCAGCCGCGCCGTGAACAACCTCGACCGCAACCCGACCCGGCTGTTGTTCGGCGCCGGCAGCAGCAACAGCAATGCATCCGAACCGCCGCCCCCGCCGAGGTCGGTAGGGCCGGAACGCAGGCGATAGTGATCGGTGGCGGGTAGGGACGCGTCGGATTCTCGGAGAAAGCTGATACGCTGGCGCTTGATCTACTGGCCGTTTCCTACCTTCCGCCCACAATGTCGACTCCGATCCGTTCGGCAAGGGCCAGCAAGTCCGTGTAGACGGTGACGTCGGCCAACACGCTGCATGGATCTCGACTTGGCAAGAGGTCGGCCGCGGCGAGGCGATCCCCGAAGAGAACGATTGCAAACGCGCGATCATCCTGCCGCGACACCCAAAAGAGTCCCTCGGCGCCAGGGCACGCAGCGTGGATGGCCTCGGCCCATTTCCGCGTGTCCGGGTATTTGTCCTTCTCGGTATCAATGAACTCGTTGCGCTGGATGTCGAGCTTCCGGAGTGCCGTTCCGCTCAGGTCAGCCAGATTGAGGTCTCGTTTCGAAGTCAGTTGCGAATAGGCCTGATCGGTCAGCTTCCACTTGTCGAATGTCTTCAGTCCCGCGCTGAAGGGGACGTCATGGAAGACAGTCTCCATGGCAGCACAATCGAATGTCGTGCCGCCATAGAGCGTGGGGATATTTGCGCCGTCTGAAGCCTTGATCGGGCTGAACCGCGCGTTGCCTGTCAGACCCGGATTGAACTCACTGCTCCCGTAGATTTTCAGATGGATTCGATGAATGACCTGGCCTTTCGGCCAAGTCACTGTCTTCACCAACTTGGCCAGATCGCCGGGCGGTGCCGGCACGACCGATGGCCGAGCCGCCGCATGGCCGGCCCCGGATTTCCGTTTAGCCATGCAGTACGCCGGCTACCTCGTCCTCCGCCGCGGCGATCACGCGCGCGGGCTGGTCTATCAGCAAGTCCTGCGGTCGCTTGCCGCCAAGGAAGCTATTGACCGAGGCAAACCAGTAAGCGAGGCCCCAGTCATCCTTCCGCTCGCCGAATACGGCCAGCACCTGCGCAAAGCCTTTGGCCGGGCGATAGTCGGTCGAAGGATGCAGGGCGTAACCTGGAAAATAGTCCACACCGCGATGGCGTACGGCGAAGATCTGTCCGTCCCTCTTCCATTTATTCGGCTGGGCGCTGGGATTGCTGGCACTAAATCCTGCGATCTCAGCGATCTGTGCCGCGGTTAACCAATCGCCGCTCTCGAGCACAGCCCTGCGCGCTTCAGCCGTCATGCGGGCTTCGACCAGCTTGTGCCGAGGAAGGGGGACCTCCGGGACGAGCGCCTCTATGATCGAATGGAGCGCTTCATCCTGGCGGCGCTCAAGAATGGTCCGGACCAATGGCGCGAGATTGGCGACCGTCTCCGCAAGCGCTCTGACGGCGGCCTCGTTCCCGTGCTCCAACGTCAATGCGATGACGCGCTCCGCGTGCAGGCGGCCAAGTCTGGTTCGGACCTGTTCCGGCGTCCCGCTCAATGTTCCGATGCCTGACAGCTCAATGGTTTTGTCAGCCGTGGCCATGGGTTCCAATCCGGCTAAGGTTAGCGTGATTATCTATATATCACGATAACCTTCCTCATCAAGGGGCGGAGCACCGGCTGGGCGCCTTGATGATAATGAAAACAAAAAACGGAGGCCGAAGGCCTCCGTTTCGCTATTCGCTATTCGCCACTCGCTATTCGCGTCTCACCCCAACCGCCCCGCGGCATGCGCGAGCAGGGTGTACACCAGACCCGTCTCCGAGGTGAGGTGGTTGCGCAGCGACTGCGGGCCGCGGTCGTCGCGGGCGACTTCGTCGAGCAGCCGCTCGAACTCGGCGATGTAGCGGTCGACCGTCTGCTTGAAGCCGCGATCGGAGCGGTATTTGCGGGCGACCTCGTCGAAGGCCTTCTGGCCGGCCGGCGTGTAGAGCCGCTTGCTGAACGCCTTGTTCTCGCCGCGCTGGTAGCGATCCCACATCTCGGCCGCGAGGTTGCGGTCCATCAGCCGGCCGATGTCGAGCGACAGCGATTCCAGCGGATTGGCGGCGGCAGCCTGCGGACGGGGACGCGGCGCTTCGCGGGGCGCGGGGGCAGGGGTCTCGCTGCGGTTGAGCAGGTCCGACAGCCAGCCGTCACGGCCGTTATCCGGGGGCGTCGCCGGGCTGACCGGCGGCGCCTCGGTGCGGCGCGAGGCCGGCGCCGGCACGCCGAGGTCCGGCGGCGGCAGGGTCGATGCGCTGCCATAGTCGCCGCGCATGCGGACATCGCTTGTGCGACCGCCGGCGGCAGCGACCATCACGGTCTCGTCCTGGCGCTGCGCGCTGGCCCGGCTATTGGTCGCGACGTCGAGCCCGCGGCCGTGCTGGGCCACGATGCGGTTGAGTTCGGCCAGCGCCTCGATCTGGTCGACGATCACCTTGCGCATCTGAGCGGTGTTCTCCGCGGCCTCCTGCGGCATCTCGAGCACGCCGCGGCGCAGCTCGGTGCGGGTTGCCTCGAGCTCGTTGTGCATCTCGGCCGCCATCTGCTTCATCGACTGCACCATCGCGGAGAACTTCTCCGTCGATTCCTTGAACATCGCATCCGTTTCCTGGGTGCTCTGCTGGTACAGGTCGCTCATCGCGTCGAGCGTCTGCTGCCGCTCGTTCTCCGCCGCAGTGCGCACGGCCTCGAACTGGCGGCTGATCGCCGCCGAACCGGCGCCGGCGGTCTCCGCCACCACGCGGGCGATGTCGCGGGCGCGCTCCTCGGCCGCGGCGAGCGATTCATCGAGCAGGCCGGTGAAGCGCGATAGTCGCTGGTCGAGATCCGTGGTGCGCAGGTCGATGGTGGTGACCAGCGATTCCAGCGTCGCCTTGCGTTCGGCGATCGAGCCCGTGGTGTTGCGGTTGCTCTGTTCCACCAATGCGGCGGCTTCGACCAATGCGCGGCCGTGGGTGTCGAACTGGGTCGAGAGCTCGCCGAGGTCCTCCAGCGCCTTCTGGGTCTTGCTGTTGAACACCGTGAGCTGGTCTTCCAGGGTCTGGGTCGCAACGCCGTTGCGCGAGGTGACGTCGTTCATCGCCGAGACGAAGTCGGCGACGCGGGTCACGAGCGCGCGCTCGAGCGAGTTGAGGTTGTCGTGGGCGCCGGTGAGCACCTCCTGCAAGAGGATGTTGCCCTCACGCAGCCGCTCGAACAGCGCCACCGTATCCGTGCGCAGGATCTTGCTGGTCTCCTGCATCTCGGTGACGGCGGCAATCGAGACCTGGCGCGACTGGTCGATCGCCGCGCGCGAGGAGTGCTCGAGGTCCTTCAGCGACTTCGCCACCGCGCCGGTCGCAAGGTCGCCGGCGGAGGTGATGTTGCGCGCGACTTCGGTGCCGTGACTCGCCATCGTCTGCGCGAAGGTATGGCCGCGCATCTCGATCGACTTCAGCGCGTCCGCGGTGGCGCGGTCGATATCGGTGGCGAGCTGCGCGCTCTTGTTGGTGAGCGCTTCCACCAGTGTACCGCGACGGGTATCGACCATGTGTGCCAGCCGCTCGGCCTGCTGCTGCACATAGGTGACGATCTCGTCGGTCTTGCTGGTCATGGTCGAGCCGAACTGGCTGGAGGCGGCGAGCACCGAACGCTCGATGTCGGCGGACGTCGTCTTGACCTTCGAGGAGACCTCGTTGGCGGCGGCGACCAGCGAGCTGTGCGCGTTCTGCGCCGAGATCTGGATCGTGTCGGTGGTGTTCGCCGTGACGACAGCGAGCGAGCGCTCGATCTGGACCGAGATGGCCTGGATCTGATTTGCCGCGTCGGCGGAGGTCGACGTGAACGAGGTCTGCGCCTCGCGCGCGCTGCTCAGGATGGCCGCGGCGGTGTCGGCGCCGACTGCGGTCAGTGTCCGCTCGATATCGATCGCCAGCGACTTGGCGTGGTTGGCTGCCTCCGACGATCCGGTGATCAGTGTGCTCTGAACGTCGCGGGCAGCCGAGGTGATCGACTCCGCGGTGGCCGCGCCAGCCATCGACAGCGAGCGCTGCATGTCAGCGACCAGCGTCGTGACGCTGTTTGCAGCTTCGGTCGATGCGGCAACCAGCGTGTTCTGGGCCTCGCGCGCGCCTGAGGTGACTGACTCCGCGGTGGCCGCGCCGGCCATGGACAGCGAGCGCTGCACGTCAGCGACCAGCGCCTTGACGGTGTTTGCGGCTTCGGTTGACGCGGAAACCAGCGTGGTCTGCGCCTCGCGTGCGCCTGAGGTGATCGACTCTGCGGTGGCCGTGCCGGCCATGGATAGCGAGCGCTGCATGTCGGCAGTCAGCGTCGTGACCGTGTTTGCAGCGTCGGTTGAGGCCGCAACCAGCGAGCTCTGCACGTCGGCGGTTAGCGTTCGGACTAGGTTTGCCGCCTCGGTCGAGGCCGACGTGAGCCTGTTCTGCGCCTCACGGGCGCTGCTCAGGACTGCCTCGGCCGTCGATGTGCCTGCGGCAGACAGCGAGCGCTCCACATCGACCGAGAGTGCCTTCACCTGGGTGGTGATGTCGGTCGAGGTTGTCGTCAGCGTGCTCTGGGCCTCGCGTGCGCTGGCAACGACTGCTTCCGCCGTCGAGCCGCCCGCAAGCGTGAGCGAGCGTTCGACATCGCCCGCCAGCGATTTGATCTGGTTCGTGATGTCGGTCGATGCCGCGATCAGCGTGTTCTGCGCTTCGCGCGCACCGGTCGTGACGGCTTCGGCGGTGGCGGTGCCGGCGAGCGTCAGCGAGCGCTCGACGTCGACGGCCAGCAACTTGACCTGGCTTGCCGCGTCGGTGGAGGCGCTGACCAGCGCAGTCTGGGCCTCGCGTGCTCCCGACAGGATCGAGGCAGCGGTCGCGCTGCCGACGGTCTGCAGGGTGCGCTCGACATCGGTCGACAGCGCCTTGACCTGGGAGGCGACCTCGCCCGTGGCCGCCATCAGCGAGGCCTGGGCATCGCGGGCGCTGGACAGGATCGAGCTTGCGGCGCCGGCGCCGACTGCGGTCAGCGCGGCCTCCACTTCGCCGGCAGTGAGCTTGAGCTGCGCGCCGACGTCGGAGGAGACCGTCAGCAGCGACTGCTGCGCGGTGCGCGCGCCGGTCTGGATGGTCTCGCTGGTGTTGACTACCAGGTTGGTGAGCGAGCGCTCGGCGTCCTCGACATGCGACTTGATGCCGGAGGAGAGCAGTTCAGCGCGCGCCATCAGCTCGTCGCTGGCCTGGCGTCCGCTGCTTTCGATGCGGCCCGCGACCGCCTCGACGCGCGAGCCCAGGAGGTCCTCGAACTGCGCCACGCGGGTGTCGATGTCGCCGGCGATGGCGCCAACGCGGGTCTCGATGCCCTGGTGGATTTCCAGGAACCGGGCCGAGATGGTGTCGGTCAGATGCGCGCTGCGGCCGTCCACGGTTTCGGTGACGCTGGCGATGCGGCGATCGAGCGCCTCGATCGCCTGCGCGGCGCCGTCGGTGAGCGAGGAGGTGAGCAGGCCGAGGCGGGAGTCGATCGACTGGATCGCCTGCGCCGCGCCTTCGGTGAGCGAGGTCGAGAGCATGCCGAGCCGGCCATCGATCGTTTGGGTGACCGAGCTGGTGCGAGTGTCGAAGGTCTGTTCCAGCGACTTCAGGCGGCCATCGATCGACTCGTCGAGCCATTTGAGGCGGCCGTCGAGCGAGTTGTCGAGGAAGCCAAGCCGGGTCTCGAGCGAGGCGTTGAGCGTGCCGAGCCGGTTCTCCAGCGAGCTGTCGAGCGTGTTGACGCGGCCGCTGAGCGCGTTGTCGAACATGGCGAGCTTGCTGTCGAGCGACGAGTCAAGGCTGGTGACGCGGTCGCCGAGCGTGGTCTCGAACTGCAAGAGGCGCTGGTCGAGGGTCGCCGTGATCTCGCCGCTGTTGGAGGTGAGGCGGGTGTCGAAATTGTCGACATAGTCCTTCAGCGTGTTAGCGATGTCCTCGGTGCGCTGGCCCATGCGCTCGACGATCTCGCCGCCGAACATCTTCACGGTGCGGTCGAATTCCGCGATGTGGCGGGTGATCAGCGCGCCGAGTGTGCCGGAGTCGCGGGCGAACTTCTCCGCCAGGTCCGAGCCCTGGTTTTTCACCAGTTCGTCGAAGGCGCTCATCTGCAGCGAGAGCGAGTCGTGCGCGGTCTCGGTCTGGCTCACCACCCTGGCAACCAGCGAATTGACGGTGACGTCGAGCACTTCGCCCGCCTTGTCGCCGGAGGTGAGGATGTGGCTGGCCAGCCGATTGCCGGCCTCGTCGATCTTGGTGACGAGGTCGCCGCTGCGCAGCTCGAGCTCGAGCAGGAGCGAGTCGGAGGAATTCTTCAGGGAATCGTGCGCCAGTTCGGTGCGCTCGGAGATGCCCTCGACAACGCTCACGGCGCGCTGCTCGAATTCGCCGGTGATGCGGTCGATGCGCTCGTTCAGCATCTCATGGACGCGGTCGGCGAGGTCGACGAATTCGTCGTGGACGTGGCCGGTCTTGAAGTTGAGGCTGCTCGTCAGCCGCTCGGAGGCATCGAGCACCGCGCGCGTGGTCTCGGAGCTGGCTTCCTCGAGCCGGTCGAGCAGGTCGCCGCCGCGCTCGCCGAGCGCAAGGATCATGTTGTCGCCGGCGTGGCTCAACGCCTGGGTGATGTGCTGGCCGCGCTCTTCCAGCGCGCCGGTGATGCTCTTTGCGACTTCGTCGACGCGTGAGGCGATCGCATCCGAGATCAGCGCGATGTCGTGGCGCAGGTCGATCTGCACGCCGGAAATGGCGCTGCGCACCTGCTCGGCCTGTCCGACCAGATTGTCGCGCTGGTGGGCGATGTCCTGCAACAGCGCGCGGATGCGCACCTCGTTGTCGGAATAGGCGCGCTCCAGCGCCGAGACCTCGTTGGCGACCAGCGTCTCGAGTTCGCCGGCGCGTGCGATCGCGCGCTCGATGCCGTCACCCATCGCCGCGACCTCGCGGCGGATCGCCTGTCCGACCGTGACCATGGAATCGCTCGCCGCCCCTTCGGGCTCAGAGAAGCGGATCGCGACCTGCGCCATCGATTGCGCGATCATCCGCATCTCCTGCCCGCGCCAGGCAAGGCTCGCGAGGAAGTAGAACAGCAGCACGGGCGCGAGGAACAGGCAGGCGAGGCCCGCCAGCACCAGGACGCCGCCGCTCTGGCCGATCGCGGCCTGCAGCGAGGACAGGAAGCTCACGGTCAGCAGGCCGCAGCCGACCAGCCAGACGCCGGTGAAGATCGACGCAAAGGTGTAGACGTTACGGGTAGGGCTGCCCTTCTGCAGCGCCTGCAGGAGCTGTCCGATCGCCTCGCGGTCGTCATTGGCGGCGCGCCGGGGGCCGCGCTGCTCCTCGATCGGTTCGAACACCGATCGCTCGCCGCTCGGACGCGGCTCGAACGGAGTTTCGGGGAAGGGCGTGGTCGCAGCAGGCATCGCCGGCGGCGCGGCTTCGCCGCTACTGGTACTGATCACATCGCGGTTGGGCTCGGCACTGTTCTCACCGATGTTCAGAGCTTCCTGAATGGCAGACAGTGCGACTTCGGTGGGATCTTTCACCTTCTTGGGATTGTTCGCCATGTTAAGTCTGAGCCCTCTCAACTAATACGCGTCGGCGATCTTGCGAACATTGTCCCCCGCAAGCTCAAGCCGTCCCGTCCCCGTAAAACGGTACGCAAGCACGCCCGTCGGCCGCTTGTCCGCTACATCCGGAAACATCCTATTGGTTGAGCGATGCGAATGAAATGGCCGCGATTAAGACATTCTTAATCATCGTTAACAGGTTTGTGCCATAAGGCCTTATGCTTCCACATAAATCCCCCGAGCTGACGCCCATTGAGGTTCTACTTTGTCTGAAAAAGGGCAAAGTTGAGGCAAATTTGGCCAACGATCCGTTAACTATTTCCGTGATTGGGTGACGCCCAAACGGCCCTACCGAAAAGGAGGTAGTGGCCGGTCCCTGGATCAGGCCATGCCGCGTCACCTCGAACGGACCCAATGGATAGCTTCGCCGCCGCTCGCCCCCGGTGACGGCCCGATCGATCTCGCACATCTTGCGCGCATGTCGCTCGGCGACGCCGCTCTCGAGCGCGAGGTGCTTTCGTTATTCGTGGCGCAATCGGCCAAGCTGATCGCGGCCCTGGCCACCCTCCCACAGGATGCGCGCGAACTGGCGCACAAGCTGAAGGGATCGGCACGCGCGATCGGCGCTTTCGCTGTCGCGGATGCCGCCGCCGGGCTGGAACACGTCCTGACGAGTGGCGCCGAGCCGGAGGGGCCGCTGGCGGCGCTCACTGACGCGGTCGCGCGGGCGCGGAACGCGATCGAGGCCATCCTCGGCGACCCTTAAAACCCGAATTGACCGGCAACAAATTCGCGTCAAAAGGTTTTGCGTGAGGGGGCCCGGCCGCTGGCGCTCGCGGGATCGACCCGTTATAGGGACTGCCGGGGACCTCATCCAGATCCGTATTCCGGCAGCACGAGCGATCATGGCCAAGATAACTTATGTCGACCATTCCGGGGAAAGACGCACCATCGAGGTGGAGAACGGCGCGACCGTGATGGAAGGCGCAATCCGCAATGGCGTTCCGGGCATCGAGGCCGAATGCGGCGGCGCCTGCGCTTGTGCGACCTGCCATGTCTATATCGACGAAGCCTGGCGCGAGAAGGTCGGCGCGCCCACGCCGATGGAAGAGGACATGCTGGATTTCGGTTTCGACGTGCGGCCGAATTCGCGTCTGTCCTGCCAGATCAAGGTCACCGACGACCTTGACGGGCTCGTGGTGACGACGCCGGAACGGCAGGCCTAATCCAATTGATCCATATCAAGGCCGCGGCGGATCCAGCGCTTTAGGTTAGCCTTCACTTCATCCGTCAGCGGAACCGGCTTTCGCGTGGTTTCGTCGATCAGCACCGTCACCGCCTGCGCCGAGGCCACGCATCGACCTTGCGAGAACACGACCTGATCGAACGTCACCGAGGTTCGTCCGAACTTCACGACGCCGAGTCCGAGCTCGATCGTGCCGGGCCAGTGCAGCTCAGCGCGGAAATGGGTGTCGAGCCGCACCATGATCCAGGCGAGCCCGTCCGGCACCAATCCCTTGCTGGGATCCTTCATCAGCGTGACGCGGCCGGTCTCGAAATAGCTCGCATAGACCGCATTGTTGACGTGCCCATTGGGATCGAGGTCGGCGAAGCGCACATTGTCTGACAGCCGATAGGGATAGTCTTCCAGGCGCGGCGTGGCGTCGGAACGGATCGGGGCATTCACTTGCACAATCTCCAAGGTGGTTCAGCCCGTTACAGCCTAGTTGTCGAGATGCGGCAAGGGGTTGCCGCGGCGCTTGCCGCCCCTATTATGGCGTTCCCGATCAGGCCGTCCCCGATCAGGTCGTCCCCGATCAGGTCGTCCTGGCTCGGCCGGCAGCCTTCCCATTTCGTACTCAACTGACAAAGAAGCGGATATGAGCGAAGCGATCAAAACCGACGTGTTGATTATCGGCGCGGGTCCTTGCGGACTGTTTGCCGTGTTCGAACTGGGCCTCCTCGACATGAAGACCCATGTGGTCGACATCCTCGACAAGATCGGCGGCCAATGCGCCGAGCTCTATCCGGAGAAGCCGATCTACGACGTTCCCGGCATCCCGTTCGTCACCGGCCAGGGGCTGACGGAGTCGCTGTTGGAGCAGATCAAGCCGTTCCACCCGACCTTCCATCTGAACGAGATGGTGGAGACGATCGAGAAGGTCGGCGATCCCGCCTTCCGCGTGAAGACCGATGCGGGCAAGGTGTTCGAATGCAAGGTGGTGGTGATCGCCGCCGGCGGCGGATCGTTCCAGCCGAAGCGGCCGCCGGTGCCGGGCATCGAGGCCTATGAAGGCAGCTCGGTGTTTTACGCCGTGCGCAAAATGGAGCAGTTCCGCGACCGGAACATCCTGATCGTCGGCGGCGGCGATTCAGCGCTCGACTGGACCCTCAACCTGCACCCGGTCGCCAAGCGCATCACGCTATTGCATCGACGCGACGAATTCCGCGCCGCGCCCCACAGCGTCGAGCAGATGCGCGCGCTCGTTGCCGATGGCAAGATGGACCTGAAGCTCGGCCAGGTCACCGGCCTCGAAGGCGAGGCGGGCAGGCTTGCGGCGGCGACGGTGAAGGGCAACGACAACGCAATTACGAAGGTCGAGTGCGATACCATGCTGCCGTTCTTCGGGCTCACGATGAAGCTCGGTCCGGTCGCGAACTGGGGCGTGGCGCTGGAGAACAATCTGGTGCCGGTCGACACCGCCGCCTTCGAGACCAACATGTCCGGCATTTTCGCGATCGGGGATATCAACACCTATCCCGGCAAGCTGAAGCTGATCCTGTCCGGTTTCCACGAGGGCGCGCTGATGGCGCAGAAGGCGCACCGTTATGTCTATCCGGACAAGCGGCTTGTGTTCCAGTACACGACGTCGTCATCGAGCCTGCAGAAGAAACTCGGAGTCGGTTGATTCCAATCAACATATGATTGGTCAATTTCAGCCAAAATATCACCGGTCAGGCCGCGGAGCGGCCGCTGCGGCTATTTGCATCGTTCCGCGCTGCCACTGGAACCTTCCGCGAAATGGCCGTAGTCTTCGCTCATTCGTTTGATGGATTAGTCGGGTGACGACAATGCGGAATTGGCGATTTCGATTTCGGCTGACAGTGCCTGTTATCATGGCCCTCCTGGCGGTGGCCCTGCCGGCGCAGGCGCAGCAGCCGTCGGCGGCGGGCCTGTGGCAGAAGGTCGAGGACGGCAGGCCCGTGATATGGGTGCTGTTCGTCGACCATAACGGCGTCTTCGAAGGCATCATGGCGAAGACGTTCCCGAAGCCCGGCGAGCCCGTCACCGAGGCCTGTACGAAATGCACCGACGACCGCAAGAACGCGCCGTTGCTGGGCATTCCCTTCATCCGCAACATGAAGCGCGACGGATTGAAGTATGAGGAAGGTAACGTGCTCGATCCGCGCGACGGCAAGATCTACAGAGCCAAGATGAGCGTCAGTCCTGATGGCAAGGAATTGACGATGCGCGGCTACATCGGCATCTCGCTGTTCGGCAAGGACGAGACCTGGTACCGCCTGCCTGATACGGCGATCGCGCAACTCGATCCCGCCATCGTCGCGAAATATCTGCCGGCTCAGGCGGCCGCAGTGAAGCCGCCGCCGCCCGCCGCCACGAAGAAGAACATCGGTCCGGCCGGCACGCCTTCGCGCTAGACGGCTACCAGTGGCCTCGGCACGGTTCTGAGAGCCGTCTAGTCGAGCACGAAAGTGGAATGGATTATTGCGTTCAGATGTGGGCGATAACCTTCACGACGCAGCGCTTATCAATTGCTCGCTTTTCGCCCAAAGCTGCTTAGCTTTGTTAGCGTCGAGCGCATACGACCTTACGCCGTCGGCAAACGGGTTGGGCGTGTCATCGATCGGCGCGACTGCGCAATCTTCGAGATAGTGTCCGCCGATCTCGTCTTTGTTAGACACGACTGCGGCCCAGACCGACGTTGCCGTTGCCTGCGGGATTTCTTTCAGCTCTGCTGGCGGAAGACCCGCTTCAGCGCGAGCTTTGCCAACGGTCTCGAAAAGGCCCTGCAAGTCCTCCTGCGAGAAATGGCGGGGGAGATCAGTGATGCTATTCCCAGGCATCACCGAGGCAGCTCGGATGCCGCGATCGCGATGCCGCCGGTCGAATTCTGCTGCGAAGAGAGAAGTGGCCGTCTTCGATCGGCCATAGGCGACAAATGGGTCATATGCCTGTTGGTCGAAATTCGGATCGTCCAGGTCAACATCGGCGACGCGATGAGCCTGGGACGGCAGCACCACCAGGCGCCCGTTATCAGCGAGCAGCGGCTCGATCCGATTGATCAAAGCGAAATGACCAAGATAGTTGGTCCCGAACTGGACTTCGAAGCCATCGATGGTCCGGCCGAACGGAGTTGCCATAACGCCGGCGTTGGCGATGATGGAATCGAACGGCCGGCCGTCAGCCAACAGTTTATCCGCGCAGGCGCGAACGCTCTGCAAGGATGCCAGATCGAGCTCGATCAACTCCAGGCTGCCACCTCGTTGCGACGCGGCGTCACGGACCGATGCAGTGGCCGGCTCAGCTTTAACGAGATCCCTGACCGCGCCGACGACGCTGGCGCCGTGAGAAACCAGTGAGCGGGCGGTTTCGAGCCCAATGCCCGACGATGCACCCGTAATCAGAAATCGCTTTCCCTTGAGATCAACGTCTGAAAGCACCTGGTCGGCGGTCGACTTTGCACCAAACTTCTCGGTCATCTCTTTTCCTTTAAATTCTCGTGTAACGAGTTTTGATCTTCTTCGGCTGATCTTCGACGCTTCAGATTCCGAGACCACCGGCCATATTTACGGTCTCACCGGTGATGTAGCCCGCATGGGGTCCGGCGAGGAAACAGACGGCTTCCGACACCTCTTCAAGGGTTGCGAAGCGACGGATCGGATGCATGTTCAGGAAGGTCTCAAGGTCCGGAAGCTCACCGGCCACCTCCTTGTTCATGTCCGTGGGCATCGCACCGGGCTGCAAAACATTCACAGTGATATTGCGGGGGCCGAGGTCGCGCGCGATACCCCTCGCGTATCCGGCAAGCGCCGCCTTCGTTCCGGCGTAGTCGGCGACACCCTTAAAGGGAACGTAGTCGCCGAGCAGAGAGCCGATAAAGATGATTCGACCACCATCCGTCAGTTTCGACGCCGCCGCGCGAGTGTTGGCGATCGAGCCCATGACGTTGACTTGCCACTGTCGATTGTACCTCTCTTCCTCAAGGCCGGGATCGTCTACCAGCTGGCCCTGAATCGCGATGCCGGCATTGTTCACGAGGATGTTGAGCTTGCCGAGCTCAGCAATCACCGAGTCGATCAGAGGCTTCGCGGAAGTAAGGTCAGCTTGGTCGCTCTTTATAGCAATCGCGCGTACGCCCTTTGTCTTGAGCTTCTTCACGACTGCATCCGCCTTATCAGCCGAGGCCGCGTAGCTGATCGCAACGTCTGCTCCGTGATCAGCAAGCGCCTCCGCCGTAGCGGCACCAAGCCCGCGTGAGCCGCCGGTAACGAGGGCGACCTTGCCCTTCAACATCTTCGACATAGGAATCCTTTCTCTACCCGATCGGAGGTGCCATCTCAGGCCTTGGCAAGCGACAGCGCCTCGTTTTCGTAATGATGATTACGATAACGATTGGTATGGAATCTGGACAGGGGATGTCAAGCGGTTTAGTAATGGCCATTATGAAAAAAGCCGAGTCGATCTGATGGGACGCCATCGCGAATTTGACGTGGAGAAAGCGCTCGACGCCGCGCTATGTGTCTTCTGGCGCAAGGGGTACGAGGGTGCTTCCTACGCTGATCTGACCGAGGCTACTGGAGTAGAGAGACCCGCCCTCTATTCTGCATTTGGCAACAAGGAAGCGCTCTTCCGCCAAGCCCTGGCTCGATACGACGAGCAATACTTGGACTACATTCCAGAGGCGCTTCAGCTACCCACAGCGCGCCAAGTTGCTGCGCACATCCTGTACAATGCAGCCGACCTCAATACGCGTTATCCCAACCATACGGGGTGTCTCGGTATCAATGGGGCCCTAGCGGGATCGGATGAAGCGGAACCTGTGCGACAAGCGTTGATAGATTTTCGCGCGGCCGGTCAGGCGCAGCTTCGTGAACGCTTCGAACGAGCGAAGGCCGAGGGCGACTTACCGAAGACGGCCAAATCTGATGCCCTTGCGGCATTCGTGCTGGCTGTCACTCACGGCATGGCGGTGCAGGCTAAAGCCGGCTTCAGCCGCGACATGCTGGAGGCCGTAGCTGAGCAAGCGCTTTCCACGTGGCCTACCGGTAGTTCCACGCTTCCGGAAAGTCATCCTAAACCTTAGGTGAGGAGCGCGCCGGCCGTCGCTTGCGCTTGGCTTCCGCAGTGCTCGCCGCCGCATCGGCCCGCTCCACAGCCCCAGGCGCGGCTGTGGGTCGCCGCGCGTTAGCGCCCGCCGATCGGCTGCACCGGTTCGGAGATCACCTCACCCACGCCGACGTCGAGCCGCAGCACCGCGGCCGCCGCGGGAACGGCGGCGTCCGCCATCGCGGCGTGGCCTTCTGCGGTCGGATGCACCGCGCCGCCATAGACGGCCGACAGGACGCCCCAGGTCGCATCGTGGATGTCGGAGGGTTGCATCGAGGACGGCAGCGCCTGCGGATAGGTCATCGCGGTGAAGTAGCTGTCATTGGCGTCGCGGATCCAGCGTGCGCGCGGCAGGTAGGCGCGATATTCCGAGGCGCTGCGGCCGCACAGCATCGGCTGGCTGGCTGCACTGACGATGTCAGGATTGAAACTCTCGCCATTGGCCGCAAAGCATTGCCGGTCGAATTCCGGATCGGTGGCAGCGCGCGCGCAGAAGCCATGCATCGCGAACGCGTCCTGATGGGCGTCGACGAAGGTCATGCGGTCGGCACGCGGATTGCGACAGAGAATGCCTGACTGGCAGAGCGCCAGCGCCTTCAGCGTTGGAAGAAATTCGTCCTGCACATAGCCGGCCACCGGACCAAGCCGCTGCGGCGCAGCGTTGAAGGAGGGATGGATGTCGAAGCCGGCGCGACCGCCGGGGCAGGGGACGCCGCCGTCCGACAGCGCCGGATTGGCATAGGCCGTATAGATCACGCGCGTCAGGTCACCGCCGACGAGCGGCTTCAGCGCCTCGCGCAGTTTGCCAAAGGATTGCGGCAATGTGCGCCGCAGCGCGTCGCGGGAATCGTCGACGGACGCCAAGACGCCGCCGCGCCGGAACAGCGCGCGCTCCGTCGCAGTATCGACGATCACGTCGGCGACGAGGCCGGAGAAGTAGATGTCGTTGGCGCCGATCGAGAGCAGGAGCAGGTCGAGCTGCCGATCCGGCTGGCGGCGCTTGGCTGCCGCGAGCGCATCGCGCAATTCGGCAAGCTGACCGTTGACGCTGCCCGAGCAGGTGTTGCCCGATTTGCTCGGCAGGCACTCGCGGGCCTGCTGTGAGCCGAACAGCCCGTCATTGATGGTTGCGCCCGTGCAGGCGAGCGGCAGGTAGGTCACGGCGATGTGCGGGTAGCGCACCGCGAGCGCAAGCGCCGTGCGCGTCTGGTAGCTGTAGAGCGAGCGATGGCAGGCCGCGTTGAACCACAGCGCGCTGTGCTTCTGCCATACCGAGAGGAAGTCCGGTGCTTCGCAGGCGCGCCCGCCTTTATAGCCGGCGCGGCTCGGCCGGTAATATTGCGCGCCCGCGGTGCCGAGATAGGAGCGGAAGCAGAAGCCGTCGTCCGCCAGCGCGATCGGACGGTCCGGATTGCCCTCGCCGGAGGCGATACTGTCGCCGAGCCCCGCGATGAAGATGTCGCGCACGGCGATCTCGGTGGAGACGCGCTGGGTCGGATCCGAGCCGGCGGAGACGTCGACGGTCGCAACCGTCGTGCGGCCGTAGCGGACCCGCAGGTTCACCGGTTCGGCGCAGTCGAAGGCGGAGCTCTGCGGCCCGTCGCCGTCGTCGAACGACCAGGCGCAGGTGGCGCCGACAGGAATCGGTCCGACCAATCGCACCGTGATCGGATGATCCGTTGGCGTCAGGTAGCTTTCCTTGACGTTGTCGCGGGTGCAGGGCTCGTTGACGCGCCCGGCGAGGTCGATGCAGAGCCGGTTGACGGTGTTGCGCGCCCAGCCGCGGCCGTCGCTCTGCAATTCCAGCGCCTGCTCGGCGGCGAGCACGCTGCGGCCGCGACCGGCTTCGGTCTGCAGCAGGAAGTCGCGTTCCTCGCGGAACAGGCGAAAGCGGTTGCGGACTTCCCACGAGATCTGCAGCGGCTGTTCGGCCGCGGTCTGCGCTTCGGCCGATTGGCTCAGCAGCGCAACCGCCAGCAGCGCGGCGGAAACGATCGAACGGAACGGAATTTTGACCATGGCGCGTTTCACGGCATCGGTGGGGCAGAAATAAGAGAGCCGCGCCGAATTGGCCAGAAAGAATAACGCGTCGAGATCATGATCCGATTGGACGGAATTGGATCATGATCTCATCTCCTTGTTTGAGCACGATCTTTCCGGAAAACCGGTCTCCACTTTTCCGGATCATACTCTAGATAACGTCGCTGTTACCGTTTCAGATGCTTGATCCGTGGCCGGCTCTCGACCGATTGCCGCACGGTGACCTCGGCGGTCTCCGCTCTGAAAGGCGGATCATTGAGCTTGCGCCGGCTGAGCCACGGCTGCACCACGTTGAGCCAGAGCTCGCGCATCCCCATGATCGAGATCGAGATGCCGAAGGGGATCAGGAAGTACAGGATGCGGAACACGACCAGCGTGGCCAGCAACTGCTCCTTGGAGAATTCCGGCAGCGCCACCAGCATCGCGGCGTCGAACACTCCGATCGATCCGGGCGCGTGGCTTGCGAAGCCGAGCAGGGTGGCCAGGATGAACACCACGGCCAGCGAGACGAAATCGATATAGGGCTCGGTCGGCATCAACAGATACATCGCGAGCGCGCAGAAACCGAGGTCGACGACGCCGATCAGGATTTGCACGAGCGTCAGCTTCGCGGACGGCAATACCACCTTCCAGCCGTTCTGGCCGAGCTCGCGGCGGCCGGTGCCGGTCACGAGCCAGACCAGATAGGCGCCGATGCCGGCAAGGCAGCCCAGCCCGATCAGCCGGTTCATGGCCGCCGGCAACAGGTCCATCGAGGTCGCCGCCGCGGGATGCCAGACCATGCCGATCCCGAGCACGAAGAGATTGCCGAGCCAGAAAGTCAGGCCGGAGAGGAAGCAGATCTTGGCGACGTCGATCGCGGTCAGGCCGTAGTCCGAATAGATGCGAAAGCGGATCGCGCCGCCGGTGAAGACGGTGGCGCCGATATTGTGGCCGATGGTGTAGCTGGTGAAGCTGGACAGCGCCGCGATGCGGTAGGGGATATGGGTCTTGCCGATCGTCCGAAGCGCGAAGAAGTCGTAAAAGGTTAACGTGCAGAAGGCGCCGACCACGCACAGCGCGGCGAGCGCAATGCGATGCGGGGCGATCTCGGTCAACGCCGTCAGGACCAGGGCGGTATCGACGCCCTTCAAGGTCCGGACCAGATGGGTCACCGCCAAGACGATGATGATGACGCTCGCGGCGATCCCCAGCCGTTTCCAGCCGATCTTTTCCTTGAAGCCACGCCCAAGCGCGGTCAGCAGCCGATGCATTCGTCCTCCCGGCGGGGCGGCATTCTTAAGAAGGCCCGTTACGTGGTCACATGGGGTAACGGGTGACGGTCAAACGCACCGTGCCCCAGCACCCATAAGGCAAAACGGTAGATTTGTGCAGCCCTTGACAAGCCACGCTTCCGCCTTCGTTCGTGATTTCTGTCATACGCGGTACATATGTCTGGGCATCGGAAAATGTGAGTCGCCGCTGGCGGTCCTGTCGGTTCAATTCGTCGCAACGTTCCGCTGTTCCGTCCCCCGGTTCTTGCTCCGGTTCTTGCGGTTTCGCTGGAACGTCCGTCCATCCAGCCGGTTAGCGCAGGTATCAGCAAGCAGAACATGGCGTTGTGCGGGGGACGAGGAGGTGGCCGCGCGTCATGTTCCCAGAACGAAGGGATACGCGCAATGGGACTCTTCAGTAAAGACATCAAGAGCATGAATGACTTGTTCGTGCACCAATTGCAGGACATCTATTACGCCGAGCAACAACTTGTGAAAGCGCTGCCGAAGATGGCCAAAAAGGCCTCCGATCCGCAGCTCAAACAGGGATTTCTGACCCACCTGGATGAAACCAAAACGCATGTGCAGAGACTGGAGCAGGTATTCCGGATGCATGGCGCCCAGGTGAAGGCGGTTGATTGCCCGGCGATCGACGGTATCATCGAGGAAGCCGACGACGTGGCCGCAGAGGTGGATGACAAGAACGTGCTCGACGCCGCGCTGATCAACGCCGCACAGGCCGCCGAGCATTATGAGATCGTCCGCTACGGCAGCCTGATCGCCTGGGCACGGCAGCTCGGTCGCAACGACTGCGCTTCCATCCTGCAGAAGACGCTGGACGAGGAAAAAACGACCGACAAGAAGCTGACCTCGATCGCCGAAGGCAAGGTCAATCTCAGGGCGGCGGGCTAATCACGAGCCGGCCACGTTTGACTGGGCTGTAGCTCATAAGAGTGTGATTTCCGGGCAAACGCTTCGCTCGCCGGGCGAAAGCCGGTTCCGGATGGTCCGGATCATGCTCTCGGCATTTCGGATATTGAGACAAAAAGCCGCGCCGGAATAATCCGGTGCGGCTTTTTGTACCGGTTGCTGCCACCCGCGATCACCATTCGATCGGTACCGAAATGTATTCGCGAAACGACGGGTTATGTCTGGCGTTGGCTCTCCGTCGAGGTGATCCATGCAAGGCCTGCCGCTCAAGACCCGACAATATGCACAATATGCGGACGTGCCGCCCCGTCCGGCCGAAAAACCCGTGCCTTCGCGGCTCGCGGCCTCGCTGACGCTAGCGGCGATGAGCCTCGGCTACGGCGTGGTGCAGCTCGACGTCACCATCGTCAACACCGCGCTGCATGCGATCGGCGGCGCGCTTGGCGGTGGCGTGTCCGAGCTGCAATGGGTGGTGAGCGCCTACACTATCGCCTTTGCCGCCTTCATTCTGACCGCCGGTGCGCTCGGCGATCGCATCGGCGCCAAACGGGTTTTCATGACCGGCTTCGCGCTGTTCACAGCGGCGTCGCTTGCCTGTGCGCTGGCGCCGGACGCACCGCTCCTGATCGCGGCGCGCTGCATCCAGGGACTGGCGGCCGCGATCCTGGTGCCGAATTCGCTGGCGCTGCTCAGCCATGCCTATCCGGATGAGAGGTCGCGCGGCCGCACTGTCGCGGTCTGAGCGGCCGGCGCCAGCGTGGCGCTGACGGCCGGCCCGTTCCTCGGCGGCGCACTGATCGCGATCATCGGCTGGTGCGCGATCTTCCTGGTCAACCTGCCGATCGGCCTTGCCGGCCTCTGGCTCACCTTCCGCTACGCCGATGAGACCACGCGTTCGCTTTCGCGCGAGGTCGACCTGCCTGGTCAAATCGCAGCGATTGCGGCGCTTGGGTCGCTTGCCGGCGCCCTCATCGAGGGCGGCGCGCGCGGCTGGCAAGACCCGTTCGTGGTCGCAGGCTTTGCGGCGTCCACGGTGCTGAGCGCGCTGTTCGTCTGGCGCGAAGCCCATGCGCCGCAACCGATGCTGCCGCTGTCGCTGTTCAGGCAGCGAATGTTCACGGCGACGTCGCTCGTCGGTCTCCTCGTCAACGTTGCCCTTTACGGGCTGATCTTCGTGCTGAGCCTGTATTTCCAGGAGATCAACGGCCTGTCGGCATTTCAGACCGGGCTTGCCTTCGTGCCGATGATGGGCGCGGTGCTGCCCGTCAATCTGATCGCGCCGCGCATCAGCGAGCGTATCGGCGCGCCCGCGACGATCGGCAGCGGTGCGCTGCTGTCGGCAGCGGGGTGTTTGGCCTTGCTCGGCTTGGGGCCCGACACCGCCTATTGGGCGATCTGCGCACAATTGATCGCGATGAGCAGCGGGCTCGGTCTCTTGGTCCCGCCGCTGACGTCGACGCTGCTCGGCAGCGTCGAGAAGTCGCGCTCGGGAATTGCAGCCGGCGTGCTCAATGCGACCCGGCAGACCGGCAGCGTGCTCGGCGTCGCGCTGTTCGGCTCGCTGGTCGGTCGGTCCACGGCGTTCATCGCTGGCCTGCACACCTCGCTAGTTATCTCGGCCGGCCTGCTGCTTGCGGCCGCTGCCGCGATCATGCTTGGCGCCCTGCGGCGGGACCGGGCCATGGCGTGACCCGCGTCATTGCGCGCGCCGGTTGCGGATTGAGCCGATTTTTGTCGCCGGCTCAAAACTTCGTTCACCATCTGCAGAACGAGTTCCACTGCGGTTACCCCAAATCCACCAACTGGAGGGCTGGTACGGCGCAGTAGGGGAACTGCAATGTACCAAGTCCTGATTTGCCTGACGACGCAGCACGATTGGCGGTTCGTCATCCTTGCCCTGGCGACCTGCTGGCTCGCCGGCGCGGTCGCGATCAGCCTGTTTCACCGGGCCAGAGCGTCGCAAGGGCTTCCGCGCGTGGTCTGGATCGGGCTGGATGCGGTGGCCGGCGGCTGCGGGATCTGGGCGACGCATTTCATTGCGATGCTGGCCTATCAGCCCGGCATGGGCGTTGGATACGACATTCCGCTCACCCTGCTGTCACTGGCTGTTGGGGTGTCGATCGTCACGGTGGGCTTGACGGTTGCCTTGCTGAACAACCGCGTCTCGACGGCAGCAACTGGTGGCGCGATCGTTGGCCTTGGCATTGCCGTCCTGCACTACGTCGGCATGATGGCCGTTGCACTTCCGGCGCGCGTCGTATGGTCGCCCGGCATCGTGCTCAGTTCGGTGCTGATCGGCAGCCTGTTCGCGGCGCTGGCGCTCGTGGTTGCGACGCGCAGCGATGATCGCAACCACGGCATCGGCGCGACCGCACTGCTGACACTGGCCGTCGTCTCGCTCCATTTCACTGCAATGGGCGCAATAACCGTCATTCCCGATCCCAGCGTCGTCGTTGACGAGATGTCGATTTCGCCGGTCGCGCTTTCCTCCCTGACGGCGATCGTGACCTTCGCGTTTCTCGGGATCACGCTGGTTGCGGCCATGCTCGACCGCCGCGCCAAGGGCGAAATGCGCCAGCAGAAGGTTCTGCTCGACACCGCGCTCGGCAACATGTCGCAGGGCCTGTGCATGTTCGATGCGGATGGCCGCATCCTCCTGGCCAACGACCGTTACGGCGCGATGATGGGCCGGTCCAGCATTCCGCTGCGGGGCCGCCTGCTGCGCGATGTCCTGCGGGACCAGAAGCTGAACGGCGACTGGGACGGCGATCCCAATCAGTTCGTTGCCGATGTGATGGCGGAAGCCGGCGCCGGCAACACCGTGACCAAGGTCGTGACGAGGGAGGGCCGCTCGATCCGCGTAGTCGATCAGCCGATGAAAGGCGGCGGCTGGGTCGCGACCTTCGAGGACATCACCGAGTGGCAGCAGGCGCAGGAGCGGATTTCGCACATGGCGCGCCATGACGCGCTGACCAATCTGCCCAACCGGACGCTGTTTCGCGAACAGCTCGAAAAGGGATTGCGGCTCGCCCGGCGCAGCGACCAGCTCGCGGTGTTCTGCCTCGATCTCGATCATTTCAAGATCATCAACGATTCGCTCGGCCATCCCGTCGGAGATGCGCTGTTGAAGGCGGTCGCTCAGCGGCTCGGCGAATGCGTCACCGAGAACGATACCGTGGCCCGGCTCGGCGGCGACGAATTCGCGATCGTGCAGTTCTGCGGGGATTGCGACCCATCGGCGGTGGCCGCGCTCGCCAGCCTCGTCGTCGAGAAAATCGCGGCTCCTTACGAGATCGGCGGCCATCAGCTCGTGATCGGCGTCAGCATCGGCATCTCGCTGGCGCCCGAGGACGGCAAGAATCCGGACGAATTGTTGAAGAAGGCCGATCTCGCGCTCTACCGTGCCAAGGCAGACGGCCGCGGCACCTATCGCTTCTTCGAGACCGGGATGGACGCACGCGCGCAAGCGCGGCGCATGCTCGAGCTCGACCTGCGCAAGGCGCTGCAGCGTGACGAATTCGAGGTCCATTATCAGCCGATCCGCGACGTCGCCCACGACCGGATCGTCGCCTGCGAGGCCCTGCTGCGCTGGAATCATTCGCTGCGCGGCCCGCTCCCGCCGGGCAATTTCATCGGGCTTGCGGAAGAAACCGGGCTGATCGTTCCGATCGGCGAATTCGTGCTGCGCCAGGCCTGCGCGGATGCGGCCGGCTGGCCGCAGGACGTCGCCGTCGCGGTCAACCTGTCGCCGATCCAGTTCAAGAACCCGAACCTGGTGTCGTCGGTGAAGGCGGCGCTTGAGGCCACCCGCCTTGCGGCGGATCGGCTCGAGCTCGAGATCACGGAGACGGTGCTGCTGCAGAACAGCGCCGCGACGCTCGCTGTGCTGCACGAATTGCGCGCGCTCGGCATCCGCATCTCGCTGGACGATTTCGGCACCGGCTATTCGTCGCTGAGCTATCTTCGCAGTTTCCCGTTCGACAAGATCAAGATCGATCGCTCGTTCGTCAGTGACCTCGCGACGCGGGAAGATTCCATGGCGATCGTCCGCGCCGTGACCGGGCTCGGCAAGAGTCTCGGCATCGTCACCACGGCGGAGGGGGTCGAGACCGATGCGCAGTTCGATCTGCTGCGTCGCGAGGGTTGCACGCAGGCGCAGGGCTATCTGTTCAGCGCGCCACGTCCCGCCGCCGAGGTGAAGAAGATCCTGGCGGAAAGGTCGCCGCAGCGCCTGAGCGCTTAATTCCTGCGCAGCGCGAAATGCGCGCCGCAAAACGCCATCGCGCCGCCGAGACATAGCGCGGCAAGGCCGGCCTCTACGATCGAGATGGTGGAGATCGAACTCGGTGCCGAGGCCACCTGGCCGGCGCCGGCGAGAATCAGGACGCCGACGGCGATCAGGAATTGCCGCATCCGCGGCGGGATCTCGCCCGAGACGGCGCTGTGCATCAGGTTCGCGGTGAAATAGCCGCCACAGAACGCCACCGTCGCGATCAGCCACCAGGCGATCGCCGCGCCCGCCGGCATCGATTCGTGCGTGTCGGTGCGCCACAGCCCGCCAAGATCAAGGCCGTAGCGTGTGCCCAGCATGTGCACGGCGAGCGCCAGCAGCACGCCGGAAATCATGGCGCCGCCAAGGATCAGGCGGCGTGGAAAAGAGGTCGTCTCGGCCATGCTCCGGTTGTAGGATGAAGCCGGCGCGCCGCGCAAGCGGCGCTGTCAGCCGATTGCTCCGGGTTGTGGAATTTGCCGACGTCATCAGCCAACAATAGCGCGGAGCCAGGCGAGGGCGCATCGACGCTTTATGCTTACAAGGCATCGTTGATCGGATCGGCGCATCAATTCGAGTTGACTGATGCCGGATTGTCGTGGCGCATCGCCGGCCGCTCCGGCGTCTGGCCTTATCGCGATATCTCGGCGGTCCGCCTCTCATACCGCCCGGTGTCGATGCAGTCGCGCCGTTTCCGTGCCGATATCGAGAATGCCAATGGCGGACGTCTCGCCATCCTCTCGACCACCTGGCAGACCGCAACCCTGATGGCGCCGCAGGACCACGGCTACCGTGCCTTCATCGAGGAATTGCACCGGCGGATGAAGACGGCCGGCAGCAAGGCGGTGCTGACAGGTGGGCTCGGGCCCGTGACCTATACGGCCGCGCTCGCGGTGTTGGCGGTGCTGGCGGTCGCGATGATCGGGCTCTTGCTTCGCGCGCTGTTCACCGGCGAATTCATCGGCGTGCTGTTTCTGATTGGCTTCGCCGTCCTGTTCGCCTGGCAGATCGGCGGCTTCGTCGGGCGCAACCGGCCGCGCAGCTACAGCTTCGATCATCTGCCGGATAAGTTGCTACCGTAGCGTTTACGTACGCGATGCAAGATGATCGCAACCGAGCGCAATGAAAAGTGACTTCGCGGAATCTTCCGTTCGCGGCATCGTCCTGTCCTATCAATGGGGCGGGGAAATGCATGGAGGATCGAAGCGCGCGCCTTCCGACCGAGGCGGAGATTGCCGAGATCAACGCAAGGCATCTGATCTGCACGCCCCTCAAACCAGCCGATCTCCTGTTCGTCTTCGGCACGCGCCAGGACGTCGATCTCCGGGTCGATGAGGCCTGTCGGCTCTGGCGTGAGGGTTTTTTCCGCTGGTCGATCGTCAGTGGCGGGGTGACGCCGGGCTCCCATCGTTCCGAATGCGAAATCATCAAGGCAGCGATGGTCGCACATGGCATCCCGTCCGAGATCATTCTCGAAGAACATTGCGCGGTGAATACCGGCGAGAACGTGATCCTTTCTCTGCCCATCATCGATGCGGCATTGGGATTGGAAAATATCCGCAGCGTCATTTGCCTCGGTAACAGTTGGACGGCGCGGCGCTATCCGATGACGCTGCAGCGGCATTGGCCGGAGGTCGAGAAGATGCTGGTGACGGTCGATTGTTTTGCTACGCCGCGCTCGCAGTGGCACACCGATCCGGAATTTCGCCGCCGCGTGCTACGCGAGTGGGACAAGATCGAACCATACAAGGCCAAAGGCTTCATCGCGGAATGGCCGGTCACGTGAGAGACGGAGGCTCTATTCGGTCGCGTCAAAATCCTCTTCCTTCGCGATCAAGATGCCCGATAGCGCTCGCAGTCCGGTTTCGAGCTGCTCCAGCGTCGGCGCGCCCAGTGCGAGGCGGACGGCGTTGGGTGCATGCCCCGGGGCAACCGCAAAGGTCGTCGACGGCGTCAACGCGATGTCGCGGCGGGCGGCTGCGGCCACGAAAGTCTGCGAGCGCCAATGCGGCGGCAATGTCAGCCAGAGATGATAGGCCTTGGCATTGGCCTGGATTTCGAAGCCAGCGAGCAATTTTGCGGCCATCTGCTGGCGGCGCGCCGCATCGATTCGCTTCAGCCGCGTGAGCTCGGACACGGTGCCATCGCCCATCAGCCGCTGCCCGGCCGCAAACGCATAGCCTGACGCCGTCCATCCGCCGGAGCGGACGGACGCCATGATGATCTCGCGCAGCCGTAGCGGAGAAACGATGAAGCCGAGCGCAAGCCCGGGCGCGACCTTCTTCGAGAGGCTGTCGAGCACGATGCAGCGGTCGGGAGACAGCGCAGCGAGCGGCGGCTCATCGTCGAGAAATCCGTAGACCGTGTCCTCGATGATGGTGAGGTCGAGCTTCTCGACTACACGCAGCAGATCGGCGCGCCGCGCGGCCGGCATCGTGATGCCCAGCGGGTTTTGAATGGTTGGCTGCAGATAGAGCGCCGTGAGATGTGCCTCGCGGTGCGCTTTCTGCACCGCATCGGGCCGCACGCCGTGCTCGTCCATCGCGAGCGGCACCAGCGTCACGCCAAGCCGCACCGCGATGCCTTTGATGAAGGGATAGGTCAGCGCCTCGACGCCGCAGCGGCCGCCCGGCGGCACCAGGGCGGCGAGCGCGGCTGCGATGCATTGCCTGCCGTTGGCTGTGAAGACGATCTGCTCGGCGCCGGGAGACCAGGTCTTGCGGGCAAGGAACGCTGCCGAGACCTGTCGCACGGCTTGCGTGCCCGTGCTGGTCGACGGCCGCAATGCGGCCTCGAGCGCCTCGGTCCGCTCCAGCCCTTGCAAGCTTTTCGCGATCATCGCCGCCTGTTGCGGCAGCAGCGGATAGTTGAATTCCATGTCGATGCGCGCGCCATGCGCCTCGGGCGACGGCGCGATCCCGCGCCGCACGTCGCCGGAAATGAAGGTGCCGCGGCCGACTTCGCCGACGACGAGGCCGCGCCGCAACAGCTCGGTGTAGACCCGGCTCGCGGTCGATACCGCGATCTTGCGCTCATAGGCGAAACTGCGTTGTGGCGGCAGGCGGTCGCCGGGTTTCAGCGCGCCGCCGGCGATCTCGGCGGCGATGGCGTCGGCAAGCCGCAAATATTCGAACTTCGACATAATTGCACCGAGAGCAATGTTTCTCTTGAACCGAGATCAATACCGGATCATCTAGAGGGCATCAACCCTGCGATTGTACTGAGGGCGCGCAAGCAATCCGAAGTCAATACGGCGCTGCGATAGCATTGCGCCGACGGCATCGCTTTGCCGCGCGGGAGAAAGCCGGAGAGAAGACGATGTCGACGCTATCCTCAGCCGCAGGCCGGCCCGCGCGGCCGCGCTCATCAGGCGGGCTGGTTCGCTGGATCGAAGCGGGCGCGCATGCGCTGCTCGGTTATCTGGAGCGCCGCGCCGCCATCAAAACACTTCGCGGACTGGATGACCGCGCGCTGCGCGACATCGGGATATCACGCTGCCAGATCGAGGCCGCTGTTGGCGGCGCGCTCAATCCCGCGATGGGAAAGCTTAGCTCGAAAATGTTCTAATGCCGCACCACCAGCACGGAGCATTTGGCGTAGCGCACCACATGGCCGGCGTTGGAGCCGAGGAAGTAGGTGCGCATCGCCGGCCGGTGTGAGGTCATCACGATCAGGTCGGCGTGCATTGCAGCAGCTTCCTCGAGGATCTCGTGATAGATGCCGCCCTGTCGCACCACGCTGGAAATGCGCGACGGCTCGATGCCGCTTTCGCGTGCCACGATCGCGAGCGCTTCCTCGGAGGTCTGCTGCTGTTGGGCATCGAAATCGGCCGGCACATATTCGGCCAGCATCACCGGTGTCATCGGCAGCACGTTGAGCAGGCGCACCGTGCCCTTCCAGCTTTCCGCAAGCGTTGCCGCAGTTGCGATCGCGGGCTTCGCCAACTCGGTGTCGGCCAAATCGATCGGCACCAGAATGGACTTGAACATCCACGCCTCCTGTCCGCTCAACATTGACACGGCAAGCGGCGATACGCGCCGGCTGCCTTGACTCTAGTTTTGACGCGTTTTCTTCACGCGAACCGGAATCCACTTCGCTCGAAAACGCGCTAGTCGTCCGAAGTCTGCTTCAATAGTTTCGGGCTGACAAACTGTACGAGCTTGCCGCGACGGAACGCCACGTCGGTCCAGTCGTGCGTCGGGAAGTCGAAGATTGCAAGGCCCGACGTCGGCAGGTTGTGATCGAGCGCTTTCTTCGCAGCCGCATCGCCGCCGCCAATGAGGGTGAGGGCGAACTCATGCATGCCGGGATTGTGGCCGACCAGCATCAGCCGTTTGGGGTCGCTGACCGAGGCCATGCGAACCGTGTGCAACAGCTCGGTCGGATCGGCGCCGTAGAGTTCCGGCAGGAATTCGACCTCCGGCCGCGGTATGAGCCCTTTCATCGCCTCCCAGGCGACTTCCCAGGTCTGATGCGCCCGGACCGCGGGCGAGACCAGCACGCGGTCGGGAAACGGCGGATGCCGGCCGATCCAGGCGCCGATCTCGGCGGCATCACGGTGGCCGCGCTCGTCGAGCCGGCGGTCGTGATCCTGGCCCGTGGGCGATTCGGTTTCGGTCTTGGCGTGACGCAACAGCATCAAACGGCGCATGGCGCAATCTCAATTCGGCGTGTTCTGGATTAATCTACATGCTCATGCCCGCGACAAGGTGACAAGCCGTGTTGCGGTCCGTAAGAAAACGATATGAGCGAGCCTTCCACAAGTGCGACCGACGATCGCGATGCTGCGATGCCGTTCCCCTCGCGCCTTTCGGTCGAGCTGGACGTCGATATCTGCGTGGTCGGGGCTGGGCTTGCCGGACTGACGGTGGCGCGGGAAGCGGCGCGGCTTGGCGCCAGCGTTGCAGTGCTCGAAGGCCGCCAGGTCGGCTGGAACGCCTCCGGCAACCAGCTCGGCACCGTGATGCCGGGCTTCAATCTTCCGGTGTCCGAACTGATCGAACGCGTCGGGTTGGAAGACGCCCGCGAACTCTGGGCGCTGTCGAAGGCCGGCGCCGATTACGTTCGCGCGACCGCGACCGAGGAACTGATCCCGGGCATCGCACTCAGCGAGGGTGCGCTGCAGGTTTCCACTGTCGATGTCGGCGAGACCCTGATCAGCCGGCTGCAGACGCTGGCTGAGGATTTCGAGACCGAGGTCGAGGGCTGGCAGGTCGACCGTGTGCGCAGCACCATCAGGACCAACCGCTATTTCCATGGCATCTACTATCCCAAAGCGTTCCAGGTCGACGGCCGCAAATATGTGCATGGCCTGGCAGCGCTGGCGCAGCGGGCAGGGGCGCGCATCTTCGAGGACACGCCGGTGGTCAGCATCGACTTCTCCGGCATCCGCAAGCGCATCGTTACGCCTTCGGCGCGTTTGCGCGCGAACCATATCGTGCTCGCTGGCAACGTGCATCTCGGCGCGCCGCTCCAGCGCCTGTCGGACACGTTGCTGCCGGTCTGGCGCTATGCGGCGGTGACTGAGCCGCTTGGCGAACGGCTCGCGGAGGCGCTCACCTTTCACGGCTCGGTCAGCGACGGCGATGGCATCGATCATTTCCGCGTCGTCGATGGCGACCGGCTGATGTGGGCGAGCCCGGAGACGACGTGGAATGCGAAGCCGCAGCGTTTCGCGCCCGCCATCAAGCGCCGCATCGCGACCATCTTTCCGCAACTCGGCAAAGTCGGGATCGACGATGTCTTCGGCGGCGCCGTTGGTGTGACCGTGCATGGCATGCCGCAGATCGGTGAATTGCGCAAAGGCCTCTGGGTCGCAAGCGGCTTTGGCCGGCAGGGCATGAACACCTCGGCGATGGCGGGGCTGTTGATCGCGCGCAGCATCCTGTGGGGTGACGAACGCTGGCGGCTGTTCTCGCCGTTCGAACTGGTCTGGGCGGGCGGGACCACCGGCCGCGTCGCTGCGCATCTGATCAACCTTTGGGGGCGGGGCGCCTCCGCCGCCGCCAACGTACTGGCGCGCTATCGGGAAGGTCTGCGCGTCAAAGAGCGCATCCGCAACGCACGTCTCGCGGAGGCCAATCGCCAGTACGGCACCCTGCCGCGGCCGCCGCGCCGCGGACCCGCGCCCGGTGGCCAGCGGGCCACGCACCCGCAGCCGCCCGCGCCGCAGGAGCCGTATGGCTCAAGCTCGCAGAAAAGTGAGGAGGTCAGGGACTGACCGGTGTAACGTCGCAACCGGGTGCGCCGTATCTGACAGCGAACAATCGTCCGCCTCCACGGAGACCATCATGATTGACCGCCGTTTCCTGCTCGCGTCCGTCGCCGGCCTGTTCAGCCTCGCCGCTTTCCGCTGGCTGCGCGGTTCGCCGGCGAAGGCCGCCGAGAAATTCGAGATCGAGAAGACTGACGCCGAGTGGCGCGCGCAGCTCACGCCGCAGCAATATGAGATCCTGCGCAAGCAGGGCACGGAGCGGCCCTGGTCCAGCCCGCTGCTGAAGGAGCATCGCAAGGGTACGTTCGCCTGCGCGGGTTGCGACCTGCCGCTGTTCTCCTCCGACACCAAGTTTGAAAGCGGGACCGGCTGGCCGAGTTTCTACCAACCGCTCGAAAACGCCGTCGGCACCACCGAGGATCGCACGTTTGGCATGGCGCGCACGGAGGTGCACTGCCGGCGCTGCGGCGGCCATCTCGGCCACGTCTTCGACGATGGTCCGAAGCCGACGGGTCTGCGCTACTGCATGGACGGTTTTGCGCTGGTCTTCCGCCCGGCGACCGCGTCAGCCACCTGAATCTATCTTCATCACGCGAGATGTAACGAACACAAAAAAGGCCTCCCTCTCGGAGGCCTTTTTCCTTGATCGTGCGATCGCCTTACGCCGACTTGCGCTCGTTCTGCTGCACGGAGGCGCCGAGCTTCCTTGCGCTTTCCAAGAGCGCCTCTTCATGGGCGATCAGCCTCTTCGATTCCTTCAGCGCGTGATAGAGGTCGCCGTTGAGGATGTGGTTGTTGATGCCCTCGATGAACGGCCAGCCGCTGGGCATGGCCGTGATGATGTCGCGCACCAGGCTGAAATAGGTCGGATGGTGCGCCATCGGATCGGGCGAGAGATACATGAGCTGCACCGCGAGATAGATCAGCTTGGCCGGCGTGTCGGCCGTCTCCGGCGTCAGAATGTCCTTCTCGCGCAGGATCGGAATCTTGTCGCCGTCGATCAGGAGGCGAGCCCGCTGATCGGTGTTGGTGACCACGCAGGAGCCGATGATAATCCGCTCGTTTGGCTTCAGCTCGACCTTCAATGCCATTCCCGTTCTCCTCTGCCGCCATCCGCGCGATGCGTCGTTGCGACGAAATCGAATCATGTCTGGCTCGCATCCGCCGTTAAGACCGATGGCGGCCGATCGCGCCGCAATCCTTTCCGATCATGGTTAACGGTTGGTAAACGCCGTTCCTGCTGTGCTTGCCCTTCTGTCCGACGGCGCAGCCAGTTCAGTAGTATTCCGGAGCATCTGTGTCACCGCGTAGCATTTTCACGCTGTTCGCGGGCTCGAAATGCGACCTGGAAGATTCATTTTTTCTTAGGAGACTTGGTTCCAAGGTGAGCCGTCGTCCGATCAAAAACGATTGGAAGCGACTTGTTCCTGTTTCACACCAGAAAGGTATGAAAAATGTCCGGCATTGTTCTTTCGTCTTCGGTTCGCCAGAACCTCCTCTCGCTGCAGTCGACTGCCGACCTGCTCGCCACCACCCAAAGCCGTCTTTCCACGGGCAAGAAGGTCAACTCGGCCCTCGATAACCCCACCAACTTCTTCACCGCCGCCGCGCTCGACAATCGCGCCAGCGACATCAACAACCTGCTTGATGGCATCGGCAACGGCGTGCAGGTGCTGCAGGCGGCCAACACCGGCATCACCTCGCTGCAGAAGCTGGTCGACGGCGCCAAGTCGGTCGCGACCCAGGCCTTGCAGTCGACTGTCGGCTATTCCGCCAAGTCCAGCGTGAGCGTTCAGATCAACGGCGCCACCGCCTCGAACCTGCTCGGTACCGGCGCCGCGATCGATACCACGGTCCAGGGCACGCTCGCGGTCAACAACAATCTGACCAGCTACAGCGCCAATTCGGCCGACGGCACGCGCGTCAATGCCACGCACCAGACCGCATACACCAACAGCCTGGCCACCTTGGGTACCCAGATCAATGCCGCGTCGGACGCAACCTCGGTTCTGAGCACTGCGGCTGGTGGCGCTCTGACCGTCGGTGCTGCCTTCTCGGTCAACGGCAAGACCATCACCTTCCAAGCCACGGGCGCCGCGGCGGTCGATGGCAGCGGCAACTACACGATCGGTGTCGACCAGACACTGGGCGACCTGCTGGGCGCGATCGACGCGATCACCGGCAATACCGGCACCGGCGGTGCTGTTGCATCCAGCATTAGTGGCGGCGCGATCCAGCTCAGCACTGGTCTCGCCCACGACATCGACATCGAGGACGGTACCGGTGGCGCCGCCGGCACTCTGGCCAAGCTCGGCCTTTCGGCCACGGCCCAGGATGTGACCCGCGCCAGCACCACCAACACCACGACCCCGATCACGGCGGCGACCAAGCTTTCCGGTCCCCAGGTTGCCGGTGGTGCGGACGCCTTGGTCGGAGCGGGCGCGGCCTTCACGAACTCCGATGTCCTCGTGATCAACGGCAAGACGATCGCGTTCAACAACGGCGGCGGCACCTCCGGTTCGGTGGCCAACAACGATCTTTCGATCGACGTCTCCACCGGCACTATTGGCGATATCCTCACCGCCATTAACGGCGCCTCTGGAGCTACCGCCAGCATCGGAACCGGTGCCGATGTCGGCAAGATCCATATTCTGACGAGCGCAACGCAGGACGTGGACTTCTCGGGCTCCAATGCTGCCACCCTGGCCAAGCTTGGGCTTAGCGGCCTCACCGACAACAAGGTGAGCCGCACGCCCACGGCCGGCGCCGTGCAGATCACCGGTGCTACCAAGCTGTCGGGCACTGCCGCCGCTCTCAGCGACGCGATCACCACCGGCTTCCAGACCGGTGATACGATCACGGTCAACGGCAAGACCATCACCTTCGTGGACAATGGCGCGGCCGACAACAACCACATCAACAAGGACGACAGCATCGATACGCTGCTGCACAAGATCGACGCCCTGACCGGTGCGGCCCCGAACTCTTCATCGGTGTCCGGCGGACAGATTACGCTGCATACCGGCACCACCAGCGATCTGACGATCACCAGCTCGAACACGGCCGCGATGGCCGCCCTCGGCTTTGCTGGCCCGATCAGCAAGACCCGTGACCACGGCCCGTCGCCGCTCGACGGCCAGACGTTGTCGATTGGCTCTACGGGCGGCGGCACCGCCACCAGCATCACCTTCGGTGGTACCGGTCCGGGTCACGTCACCTCGCTGAACGATCTCAATGCAGAGCTGAAGTCGAACAACCTCCAGGCCACGCTGGCGCAGGACGGCACGCTGACGATCACCACCGCGAACGACGCGGCTTCGGCTACGATCGGCTTGATCAGCGGCACCGCGGCGGTGTCGGGCCAGTTGTTCTTTAACAAGACCCCGAGCGATCCGGTGGTCGATGCGTCGGCGAGCGCCGCCCGCGACGCGCTCGTCACCCAGTACAACAACATCCTGAACCAGATCACGACCACGGCGCAGGATGCTTCCTTCAACGGCGTCAACCTGCTCACCGGCGACACGCTGCGGCTGACCTTCAACGAAACCGGCAAGTCGACGCTGGCGATCTCCGGCGTCAACTTCAACTCCGCGGGCCTTGGCCTTGCGGCGCTGTCGTCCGGCGACTTCAAGGACAACGACTCCGTGCAGAAGGTGGTGAGCGGCCTGACCAACGCCAGCAGCACGCTGCGCGCCCAGGCGTCGTCCTTCGGTTCGAACCTGTCGATCGTGCAGATCCGCCAGGACTTCTCGAAGAACCTGATCAACGTGCTGCAGACCGGCTCGTCCAACCTGACGCTGGCCGACACCAACGAGGAAGCGGCCAACAGCCAGGCGCTGTCGACCCGCCAGTCGATCGCGGTCTCCGCGCTCGCGCTCGCCAACCAGAGCCAGCAGAGCGTGCTGCAGTTGCTCCGCTAAGCGTAGCTTCACCAAATCAAGAACGGCGCGAGACGGCGGGGGGAACCCCGCCGTCTTCGTTTTAGTTAAGGCGTGGCGTGGCGGCTTCTGCCGGAAAACGGACACATTTGGTAACCGTTGCTAACCATATTTAAAGGCACGGTCTGTATGAAAGTTGGGCACTTTTTGAGACCCCGCGGTCCAAACCGCTCCCACCGAGGTTCGTGAATGTCAAATGCAGCTCAGGCCTACGCACGCACGTCAACCACGACGGCGTCCCCCCGTGAAATCGAAGCGCAGGCGCTGCTAAAAGCTGCACGACAGCTTCAGGAAGTCCAGACGAACTGGAGTGGGCCGGACAAGGCGATGCAGAACGCGCTGCTGTTCAATCGCCGCCTGTGGTCGATCTTCATGAGCGCTGCGCAGGCCAATGACAATCCGCAGCCGCTCGAAGTGCGCCAGAACATCACCAATATCGGCGTGTTCGTGATGAAGCAGACCGTCGAGATGCAGATCAATCCGGATCCGGCGAAGCTGAAATCGCTGATCGACATCAACTGCAACCTCGCCGCCGGCCTCGCCGGCCGCGGCTAGGCAGAGTGGAGCGGCTCGAATGGCCGACATGATGGGCATCCTGGCGGCCAACTACAAGGCCGTCGGGCTGAACGTTCCCTCCAAGACGCCCTACGTGGCTGTTGATCCTGAGCTCTACGAGGGCAGTTGGACCGGCAAATACGCCAACAACAAGTCGTTCAAGATCCAGGTCACGAACGTCACGGGCTTCCGCGCCAAGGTGCACTACCAGAGCGAGGGCACCAGCAAATACCAGGACGTCCTGATCAAGGATCAGTCGTTCCGGGTCGGCGATACCAAGTTTACGCTGACTTCGGTCGGCACGGCGCTGATCAAGAATGTCGTCAACGATCCTGCGACCGGGGGAACGTATCTCGACCAGGCCTACGCGAAGCGCCAAGGCTGAGCGTCAGGCCCTGCGGTCGGTGGCGCCGAGACGTGTCGGCGTTTCCTTGGTCAGGTCGAGCGTGCGGAAATAGGCGCGGCGGCGCAGCACGGCCTCTTCAGGAAACTGCCTCACCACCTGGCTCGTGCGGTTGTCGACGACTTGAAAGACGACGGAAGCGGCGTCGCGATCGATAATGACTTGATTGGAAACGGACGCGTTGACGACGTTGGAATTGATGCTGGCGCGCGCGCCAGCATCCGCCGCGGTGACGCTCCGGCTCGGCGGCAGCTCGGTTGAGACGGCATTCCGCGCCGCCTCGCTGACGGGAGCGGTGATCGGTGCCGCAACCGGTACCCCGACCGGCTTGATGCTGAAATCTGTACTCATCACGCCTCCTAGTGCGTGCGCACTAGCTAATGCTTCGAGTCAAATCCCAACCCTCCATGAACCGCAACTATAGGCCACACCTCTCAACAGGTTGTTAGGGAATGCGCTGAATGCCGCGCTTACGCTCGCGCGACAATTTTAACGAATTAGAGCGACCGGCTGACCGCGAGCGGCGTGATGTGGCGCGGTCCAGGCGCAGCGCGCCGGCCGGCCGCGGTGTAGGTATTCGGCACGTTGCGGCGCTGGATCTCGCTATTGACGCCGCGCACGATGCCCTCCGACACCGCATGTGCGGTGGCGAGAACGGTGAGGTTGACCTGCAGCATCGCGCGGAAGGTGTCGTGATGGCGGCGCAGCGTGTTCAGGAGATCGGGCGCCGCCTGTGCCAGCAGCTTTTGCGCAGCCTTCACGTTCTCGACCGCGACCATGTAGCGACGCGACAATTCCGATTTCTGCGCTTCCAGTTGCATCGCTTCGCGTACCTTGCCGGCGCGTACCAGCTCTGTCTCGCGCTCGGTGATGCCGAGCAGGGCGCTCATCACGTCCATCAGGTCTTCCGCGAGCTTGCGAATTTCGGCAGGTGTCGAGCTTGCAGACTTCACGGCTTGCGCCGGCGCCGGCCGCGATTGAAGACGCTGGTTCATCTTGTCCTGATCTCCTCAAGCTTGGCTGGCGCCGCCTGCCTGCTGCAGGATCAGCGTGCGGAACACTTCGTTGGAAATGCCGACGCCGCCGGATTTCGCGAACGATTTCGAATATTCTTCCGTCAGCATCGAACGCCACACGCCGGTGCCAGGCGTATCGCCAAACGGGCCTTCGCCCTTGATGCCGCTGGTCATCTGCGAAAACATCGAATTGAGGAACAGCGCCTCGAAGTCCTGCGCCTTCGCGCGTGCCTTCGCCTGCATTTCCGGCGAGACCTTCGTCAGCGCCTCAGCGAGTTGCGGATCGTTGCGGCCGTTGCCGCGCGGCGCCCGATAGGGACTGGTGATGGCGTCGACGAATCCGCTCTGCATCACATCACCTCGATGTCGGCCTGGATCGCACCGGCGGCCTTGATCGCCTGCAGGATGCTGATCAGGTCGCGCGGGCCGATCCCGAGCCCGTTCAGTCCGTCGACGAGTTGCTGCAGCGAGACGCCGTCTTTCACCACGGCGAATTTCTTGCCGTCTTCGGTAACCTGCACATTCGAGCGCGGCGTCACCACCGTTCGTCCCCGCGACAGCGGATTCGGCTGGCTCACTTGCGGGCTCTCGGAGATCGACACCGTGAGATTGCCTTGCGCGACCGCCACGGTGGCGACGCGAACGTCGCGGCCCATCACGATGATGCCGGAGCGCTCGTCGATCACGATCTTGGCGGCAAGATCCGGGTCGACCTGCAGTTGCTCGATCTCGGTCAGGAAGGCGACGACGTTGCCCTTGAACTCCGGCGGGATGTTGAGTTGCACGGTCGAGGGATCGATCGGCTCGGCGGTCTTGACCCCGAGGAAATCGTTCACCGCCGCCGCGATGCGCTTTGCGGTGGTGAAGTCGGCGTTGCGCAGCGCGAGCCGGACGTTAGGCAGGCGGTTGAGCGTGAACTCGATCTCGCGCTCGATGATCGCGCCGTTGGCAATGCGGCCGACGGTCGGCACGCCGCGCACGATCTTGGCGGCTTCGCCTTCGGCCTGGAACCCGGAGATCGCGAGCGTGCCCTGCGCGACCGCGTAGACATTGCCGTCGGCGCCGAGCAGGGGGGTGACGAGCAGGGTGCCGCCACGCAAATCCTTGGCGTCGCCGAGCGCGGACACCGTGACATCCATCCGCGTGCCCTGCGTGCCGAAGGCCGGCAGATTGCCGGTGACCATCACGGCGGCGACGTTGCCGGTGCGGATGGTGGCGCCGCGGATGTTGACGCCCATCCGTTCCAGCATCGCCTGCAGCGATTGCTTGGTGAAGGGGATGTTGTTGAGCGTATCGCCGGTGCCGTTGAGGCCGACCACGAGGCCATAGCCGATCAACTGGTTCTGCCGCACGCCTTCGATATTGGCGAGGTCCTTGATCCGCGACGTCGCGCCGGCCGGCAAAGCGGTCAGCGCGAGCACGAGCCACGCGGCGCAGGCGGCCGCGAAAAAATGTGCCGAACGGATGCCGGGCATCCCTGTGCTCCCCTCGAGGTCTTCCATCGGACCGGCACGCCACTCCCATAGCGGGCGATCCGCTCCTTCACTATGCGAGCCCTGTGCCATGCCGGGGTGATGCATCAAATAATTGATATCTTTAGTGAAATTTCGTGATCGCTGTTCGCGCTCCGTTTGCCGGCGGAGTCGAAACTGCCGGCCGGCGGCAGATTTTGCCGGGTCGTTTACGGACCATTAACCATAAGGGGGCGAAGGTTCCGGCCAGCACGCCCGCGGGATCATCGACGATGCGCATCTCAGGACCGAACGGCACCACGCTTGGAACGCCCGCGAGCAGCACGCGGCGGAACGACTCGAGCAGCTTCGCGCTGCCGGAACCCTCGACGGAAGCGGGCGAGGTCCGTTCCGGCGCCGCGCCGAAAGCCGCCGCGAATATCGATGCGCTGCTTGCGCTGCAAGGTGTCGAGGACCCCACGGAACGCCGCAAGCGCTCGGTCGCGCGGGGCCGCGGCGCGCTCGATGTGCTCGATGAGCTCAAGATCGGCCTGTTGGCCGGCAATCTGGAAGCGACGACCGTCGCGCGGCTGCGCGATGCCGCGGCCAGCCTGAAATCTTCCTCCGGCGATCCCGGCCTTGATGCGGTCCTGTCCGAGATCGAGCTTCGCGTCGAAGTCGAACTCGCCAAGGCCGGGCAGGCCTAAGGTCGTTTGCCTCGGCTGCGATTCGTCCGGTCTGGTCAGCGCGGATTTAATTCCCGTCGGCCGGGCAAAAAGGACTGATCCGGACCCTTCATTCTCGGGGCTGTTGGCGCCGGATGAGCCCACTGACCGGTCCTGGCGGAACGGGGCCAACTTGCCTGTGTAAGGGGGCGGAAATGGCGGTTCGAAGGGGTTGCGCCGATATTGTCTGTCACATGAGGTAGCTATATAAGGCGCCGCGCGGATGACCCATTTTCGTCCGCCTGACAGGGACATGGACTGCCTTTGGAAAAGCTGAAGAACTACCGGCCTTCTGAAAAAGAGCCTTTCATGAACGAGCGTCAGCGCGACTATTTCCGCGCCAAGCTGCTGGCCTGGAAGGATGAGATCCTCCGCGAGTCGAAGCTCACGCTGCAGACCTTGCAGGAAGAGAACGTCAACCACCCCGACCTTGCTGACCGTGCTTCCTCCGAGACCGACCGTGCGATCGAGCTGCGCGCCCGCGACCGCCAGCGCAAGCTGATCTCCAAGATCGATGCCGCACTGCAGCGCATCGAGGACAACACCTACGGCTATTGCGAGGAGACCGGCGAGCCGATCTCCCTCAAGCGGCTCGAGGCGCGTCCGATCGCAACGCTCTCGGTCGAGGCCCAGGAACGCCACGAGAAGCGCGAAAAAGTTTATCGCGACGAATAGGGGTAGGCTCGCGGCGGTGCCATTGAAACCGCCATCCGGCGGAGGTAGTTTCGCGCCGCCATGATGATGAAATCCATTCTCAACTTCGCTTCGGTCTTCTTGCTGGGTCGCTGACTCCAGCCGCCGCTGCCTGCGGCATCCCATTGGACCGATTGAGCCCGACCGCCGCTGCATGACGCAGCGCAATAATGTCTGGCGCCAGCTTGAGAGATCATCATGATGACCGACCACGAACGCGCGCGTTCGCTCAGCGACGCGCAAATTGCCCAATTCATCGAACACGGCTTTGTCAGGATCGACGACGCCTTTCCGCGCGAGCTCGCGGAGGAGGCGTGCGCCATCCTGTGGCGCGACTTGCCATGCCGCGAGCACGCGCCCGCAACATGGACACGCCCGGTGGTGCGACTGGGCTTCTATGGCCAGCCACCGTTCCGGCAGGCGATCAACATGCCCGTCCTGCATGCGGCGCTCGACCAGATCGTCGGCACAGGCCGCTGGTGGCCGCGACAGGATATCGGCACCTTTCCGGTACGCTTTCCGCATCCGGACGATCCCGGCGACGCCGGCTGGCACGTCGACCTCAGCTTCCCCGGCGAGGATTGCGATCCGAATGAGCGGCAGGATTTCTCGGCCTGGCGCGTCAATGTCACCTCGCGCGGGCGCGCATTGCTGATGCTGTTCCTGTTCTCCGACGTCGGCGAACAGGACGCGCCGACGCGCATCAGGGTCGGCTCGCACCAGCCGATGGCGCGCTATCTCGCACCTGCGGGCGAGGCCGGCCGTGCCCGCATGGCGCTGGACGAGATGGGCGCCGATTGCCCGATTGCGCTGGCGACCGGCGAGGCGGGCACGGTCTATCTCTGCCATCCCTTCCTGGTTCACGCCGCCCAACGGCACCAGGGCAGGGCGCCTCGCTTCATGGCACAGCCCGCGCTGCCATTGAGGGAGCCCTATCGGCTCGAGCGTCCCGACGGCGCCTATTCGCCGGTCGAGATCGCGATCCGGCGGGCGCTGGGAATGACGGGATAACGTAAAGCTGCGAAGCGACATTCAGGCGAGTTCGGCGCCGAGTGTCGCTTCGCGCGCGGTCGCATGGCCGCGTGCGCCATAGGTCTTCGACCAGGCGAGCAGTTCGCGGAACGCCGGCAACAGGCCGTAAGCGGCGTCGGTCAATTCGTATTCCACCCGCAGCGGCTTTTCGGCAAGCACGGTACGAAGGACCAGGCCGTCGCGTTCGAGCTCGCGCAGTTGCGCGGTCAGCATGTGCTGGGTGACGCCGCCGAGCGAGCGGCGCAGGGCGCCGAAGCGGATTGCGCCGTTCATCAGCGCAAAAAGGATTTCGAGTTTCCATTTGCCGCCGAGTGCGTGAATGGCGTGCTTGAAATCGCCGAGCAGTGCCGGGTCGGGTGCGCAATCTGCGCATTCGGCGGAATCGCAGGGCGACATGGTATTGTTTTCCATACCGGTCTCGAATTTCATCCTACTTGTCCTCTCGCAGATAGTGGCCCAGATGCGGTTGTTGCAGGCCGGCGAAGCGAATTTCCGCGCCGAGGGCCGAAGATTTGGGAAAGGCTTTGTCGGATGAGCACCGTTTTGGTTACGGGCGGATCGGGCTTCATCGGGGTGCACACCATCCTGCAGTTGCTGGTCGAGGGCCATCAGGTGCGCACCACGGTGCGCCGGCCGGAGCGCAGCAAGGATGTGCTCGCGATGCTGCACCAAGGCAATGCGCCATCGCCCGAGAGCGTATCGTTCTTCACCGCCGATCTCACGCAGGATGCCGGCTGGCGCGAGGCGGTGGCGGGTTGCGATTACGTGCTGCATGTCGCGTCTCCGCTCAGCAGCAGCGTGCCCAGGGACGAGAACGAGATGATCATTCCCGCGCGCGACGGGACTCTCCGGGTGCTGCGCGCCGCGCGCGATGCCGGCGTCAAGCGTGTCGTCGTCACGTCGTCGATGGGGGCGATCGGCTACGGCCACCCGCCGCAGGCGCAGCCGTTCGACGAGACGAGCTGGACCAACCTCGATGGCGCTGACGTGTTCGCCTACGTCAAGTCGAAGACGCTCGCCGAGCGCGCGGCCTGGGAATTCATTGCGAAGGAGGGCGGCGGACTGGAGCTTTCCGTCATCAATCCCGTCGGCGTGTTCGGGCCGGTCCTGGGGCCGGATTTCTCCGGCTCGATCGACATCATCAAGATGCTGCTCAACGGCGCGATGCCGGCGGTGCCGCGGATCTATTTCGCCGTGGTCGACGTGCGCGACGTGGCGGACCTGCATCTGCGCGCGATGACCTCGCCGGCGGCGCGCGGCGAACGCTTCATCGCGGTTGCCGGAGATCCGATGTCGATGCTCGATATCGCAAATCTCCTGCGGCGCGAGCTCGGTTCCGCCGCCCGGCGGGTGCCGCGCTTCCAGGCGCCGGACTGGGTGGTGCGGCTGGCCGCAACGGGCGTTCCCGTGCTGCGCTATGCCGTGCCGATGCTCGGCAAGGTCCGCCGCTCCACCAGCGCGAAGGCCCGCGAAAAGCTCGATTGGACGCCGCGCCGCGATGACGAGACGATCCTTGCGACCGCCGAAAGCCTGATCAGGCTCGGCCTTGTCAAGGCGTGAGCGCGTATGTGACGCGCTTGTCAAGCGCGCGCCGTGGTGCTGAATTGCCATCTCGACAACGCAATCCGGGAGGTGGCCATGGACAGGACCGCAGCGGCCGCAAAGGCCATCGCCACCGCTCGCCGTAACCGCGCGCCGCTGGCGACGCTGCCGGCGGATCTGGTGCCGGCCGATGAGGAGGAGGGCTATCAGGTCCAGCGCGCGGTGCATGACCTCTTGCTGCCGAAGGTCGGCGCGCTCGTCGGCTACAAGATCGGCTGCACCAGTGCGGTGATGCAGGACTATCTCGGCATCGCCCATCCTTGCGGCGGCGGCGTGTTCGAGAAGGGCGTGTATGAGAGCGGTGCCGAGCTCAAGATGGCCGACTATGTCCGCGTCGGCGTCGAATGCGAGATCGCGGTGAAGCTGGCGCGCGATCTGGCGCCGGGCGAGGCGCCGTTCACCGCCGAATGGGTCGCGGAGGCGGTGGCGGAGTATCATCCCGCGATCGAGATCGTCGACGACCGCTACGCGAAATGGGAGGCGATGGGCGCGCCGACGCTGATCGCGGACGACTTTTTCGCCGCCGGTTGCGTGCTGGGCACGGCAGTGCCACGCATCACCGCACCCGATCTGCACGACGTCAAGGGCCGCGCGCTCATCAATGGCGAGGAGGTGGCGAGCGGCACCGGCGCCGACGTGCTTGGTCATCCCCATAACGCACTCGCCTGGCTCGCCAACCATCTCGCCGCCGAAGGCAAGGGCCTGCACGCCGGACAGGTGGTGCTGACAGGCAGCCTGGTGAGGACGATATGGCTCAACGCCGGCGACAGCGTCGTGATGGAGCTCGCGGGTCTGGGCAAGGTGAAGGCCACGTTCGCGTGATGCGGTAAGTAGGTTCGAGTGCGCTGCTCTCTTCGTCGTCCCGGCGAACGCCGGGACCCATAACCACAGGGAGTGATTATGGAGCGAGCAAGCGGTTGCAGCGGAGCACACGACAAGGGCCTGTGGTTATGGGTCCCGGGTCAAGCCCGGGACGACCGCGGGAGAGTTCGGATTTAATTTTCAAACAGCAGTCTCGTAGGATGGCTAGAGCGCAGCGAAACCCATCGCGATGGAGCAAGCCGCGCGAATGATGGGTTTCGCTGCGCTCTACCCATCCTACGTCTGATTCAAACAGCGGATGTGAATCTGCATTCTCGCGACGCGTTGCGTCCGAGCTTTTCGTTCGTCTCACCCTCTTCTTGAATAGAGGGCGCAGGGAAAGCCGGGTGCCGGTTGCACCCATGGGTCCCGTGCAACAAAAAGCACGGGGGTAGGACCACAGGTTCAACCGAAGCATTCCGGCTTTCCCTGCGCGATGGTGTTACGGTTTCCTTCGTGCTCTCCCCGGTGACCGGGCTTTCTTGCCACCGTCATCTCAAGCGCGAAAAAAGTTCGCGCGAAAAACTTAGCGCCAGCGTCGGGGCGCCAGGACCACACGACTTCGCCGTCCGTGAGCGCCACGCTCGTCAGTCGTGACACCCGCGTCCACCGCATCTCACCGCAACGTTCGTGACGATCGCGACCCGCCCCTCATCCGCCGTGAGACGCGCGGAGTTAAATCACTGATTTGCCCGACGGCGAAAGCGGAATATTTTCTGCGCGAGGGCTGGACAGGGGGGCGGCTGATTTGCCCGTCGGGTTGTTATGTCGCACCGAAAGCATCCACATCGTCATTGCGAGCAGCGCGAAGCAATCCATAGCGCCGCTTGTGGAGACGTGGATTGCTTCGCGGAGCCTGTCATCGGGCGCGCGTTCGCGCGACCCGTTGGCTCGCAATGACGGGGGGCTGTCATTCCGGGGCATCGCGAAGCGATAAGCCCGGAATCCATTTCACCGCTTGCGCAAGTGGACGAATGGATTCCGGGCTCGCGCTGACGCGCGCCCCGGAATGACGGCGGAAACGGTGGCGGTGCTACGCCGACACGTCGACGAGCTGGCCCTTCTTGTCCGCGTTCTCATGGAATTGCTGCTCGATGAGGTCCTTGATCTTCTGCTCCACGGCCTGGCGCTGTTGCGGCGTCATGTTTTGCAGGTCCTGCTCGGTCAGGTTCATGCTCTTCAGGATGTTCGCGCGCATCCGGTCGATCGGGTTCATGTGGGCGTATTTGAGGAACTCCTCCTCGATACCGTTGCCGAGGGACGTTTCCCGCGCGGGTTGGGTGGAAGCTTGATCGTCGGCGCTCGAGACGTCCTTTGCGGCAGTGTTCTTCGTGCTCGCGGTAACAAAGCTATAGGAGGAGATCGTCGTCGATATCTGCACGTCGCGCCCCAATTCGTGATGAGGTCGCAGGACGCAATCCGTGTGCCATCATGCACGCGAGTTATTTCAACGGGATAGGCGCGACCCTCAGGACATTCGGCGCTGAGTGGGCAAGTTCTGCCCGGCGAAGTTTTCCCGCGCGCGTGAATGAACCGCGTCATTTGGTGTCACTGCGGTGACCGGCTGCAATCGCGAACTATCACGGTTGGGAAAGGCGGCGCGATCCATGATTGGCGCCGGCGCTGCGGCCCACCACTTCGAATAAGTGTGATTCCGCATCCAGGAGACCAAGATGAAATACGCACTGATCGGCGCCGCTGGCGTCATCGCGGCGGCTTTCGCAAGCCCGGCATCGGCTCAGGCGGTGATCGAAGATCCCGGCTACTGCGCGCAGTTTTATCCCGATGCCAATTGCCAGAATATCGGGCCGGGCAATCCCTATACCGACGGCAACTGGCGCAACGATTGGCCGCCGGCGCGACACGCGTTCATTGAACGGCATGCGCGCCATCGTCATCTCAGCCATCACGAAATGAATGGCAGGGCGGGTTAGTTAGCGTCCCGTTTTCCGCAGCTTCAACGAGCGACGGCGCAAGCGTAATCCGCCGTTCGCCTGCGACCGGGATTGTCGGTTACGCCTCCCGCCTTCGTGCGTTGAAGCGGCGGAGAATGGGGGCGGCTAACCCTGCGATCGCACTAGCCGACCGCAAACGGCTTGGCGGGGCGGTGGCGGTCGGCCTGGCTTTGCGGCAGCCTGGTCACGCCGACAGCGCGCTTGATGCCGCGCTCTGACGGCGGCTCCGGACGGGGAAACAGGTTGGCCTCGAAACGCACGCCCGGCGCTTGCTCTGCGGTGCCGGAGCACACCGCGGTCTGGCCCTTGAAGACCCCGGTCAGCTTTGCCTCGACCTCGTCGACACCGAACACGGTGGTCGGGCCTTCGGCGTAGCGCTTGGTTGTCAGCGTTGCAGTAAATCGGTCTTCGTTGAGCTCGTAAGTGCCGCTATAGGTGAACATGCAGTCGCCGCCCGAGATCCTGCCATTTGCAAGATAGATGATCCCGGTGCCTTCGCCGTGCGGCGTCCGAAACCAAACGGCATATTCGCCATCCCTGATCATCGAACACACCCATAACGAGAAAATTTGCGTTGCGCACTACCTAGAGCGCGACGCCGCCAACTTCCAGCGAGTGAGGGCGCGAGGGTTAATGGGGCGTGAAAGGCTGCGCGTAAAATCGCCGTCATGCCTGACCCGCACGTGTATCAGATCGCCAACCTGATCCTCATCGGAGGAGCCGCATGACTCACGCGTTACGCTCTCATGCTTCGCGCTCTAAGCCTCGTTTTTGGGCGTATATTTGCCCATGACGCATTTGTAGCTCTTCAGCCTCCACTCGTGATACGGCCCCTTGGAGAGCCAGTCGGCGATGCCGATTTGCGCATTTACACTGCAGGCTGCCATGGTGATGCCGGATTGCTCGCTGTTGGTGACGACTTTTTCAAGACAAAGCGGACCGTTGCAGAGAATAGCGACAAGCGTGACAAGCATTTTGACCTTCGGTTGATTGGGGAATACCCGGTTGGATTGGTTTATGCAGGCTTCGTGCCAGCGGGCTGGACTTGCGTGATCACATCTCGTCGAAACGTGATCTGGACCAGCCTTCGTCCGATATGCTGTACGTAGTTTCCCGGGTTATGCTTCCGATGCAGAGGTGCCCGGCGTTCCAGGCGCTACCGGCAGGCGGGATTGGCCGCATCCGCGATCGAGAAAAATGCGATGCTGGTCGGGGCCAAGTCAGTGTGTGACGCCGCGACCGGCTCGCCTTCGAGCGCAGGCAATTCATCATTCGCAGCAAGCCTCAACTCGCGGCCATTCATGCGCACGCGCGTGTCGGTGAGATTGGCTGCGGTCAGGGCGTAGCGTCGCGCCGTTCCGGAGAACGCGAGCGACCGCCGCGCCATCCGATCGGTGTTGATGGCAAGCAGCGCCACGCCGCCTGATGTGTCCCGCAGGCAATGCGCATAGAGATATAGTCCCGGCACCGCCGCCGATCCGACGTCGAGCACGACCGTGCCCATCAGTTTTCGCCAAAGCAGTGCGGCCCAATAGTTCGGACGCGGCGTGAAGTCTTTCTCTTCCAGCAGGCCGTAGTCGCTGGCAGCAAGAGTGTTGTGCATGACGACTTGCACCTGGCGTTTGGCCATGCGCCCAAGCGTGTCGAGATAGCGAAAGCTGTCGAGGAAGGTCGAGCTCCAAGGATTGCCACCACAGGCGGCATCGGCCGTTTCTGTGATCCACAGCGGCCGACCGGGTGCGAACCGATCGCGCAAGTTTGCGTAGAACGACGCTGCACGATCGATGCCAGACAACCAGTCTTGTGACAACGCGTTGCTGTCGCTTACCGCAGCCGATGGCACCCTCTTGCTGCAACGTGGCGAGAGGGCGCCGTAATAATGGAAGGAGATCGCGTCGAACACGGGGCCTGCTGCTGCCAACAGCTTCTCACTGCCGAGCGCATCGCCCGATCCGCCTGTGCTCACGGTGCCCGGCCCAAGCAGGATTGTTTCCGATGAGGCATGCTTGAGGAACGGCGCGAACACGGCGATGTCGCGTCCGAAGCTCGCGGCATCATAATCGGACGGCAGGCCGCCGATGGCGGCGAGGTCGGGCTCGTTCATGAACTCGGCCGCTGCGATGTTGCCGCCGAGTGCCTGCGTCGCCGCGATCAGCTTCTGTGCCTGCGCCGGCGTCCAGACGCCGCTGGCATCGCGCGTGCCCAGGCCTGTCGCAAAGGAGGTGACGAGTCTTGCGTCCACCGCGCGCGCGAAGTCGACAACGCCTTTCCATTGACGGCGTGTCAGCACGCCGTTGAAGCCGGGAGGTGGCGACCGCGCGTTCTCATCGGTGTCATCGAAATAGGCGATGTTGGCCCAGCGGCCGCTCACGCGCAGATAGGCCGGCCCCAGCGCCGCGGCGAGCTTGCGCAGTCGCGGATTGGCGAGATCGATCGGCTTGCGGTAGGCGTACATCGCGGGATCCCTGCCGGCCGGGATGCCATCCGCCTTCGAAGAAGGTTTGCGCCGATCGGCGTAGGGACGCCAGAAGCGCCCGCCGGTCACCTCGACCATCTCGACATTGTAGGATTGAAAGCGCTCGTCGATCGAACCAATGCGCGCCATGTCCGTTGGCGCGAGCGCGATGCTCGGATCGGCCGCCGACGCAGGCGGCGCGCACAGGATGGCGAGCGCAGCGCCGAGGCAAGCGCGTCGCGTCAGGCTGATCCGAACCTCGTTCTCGCTCCGCATCACGCGACTATACACCGGGCACGTGGTCGCCAAAAAGCCGCGGCCCCCGCTAGGGGAGCTAGCGAGGGCCGCGTTGGAACACTTCACTGCGCCTAGGTTCGCAATAAAGTGTGGGAGCTCGTTTGAAGAAGGTCAGAACGGCAGCAGCACGTCCATCACCTGCTGTCCGTAGCGGGGCTGCTGGACGTCGGTGATCTGGCCGCGGCCGCCATAGGCGATGCGGGCCTGGGCGATCTTGCTTGAATCGATGGTGTTGTCGCTCTGGATATCCTCGGGCCGCACGACGCCCGCGACGATCAGTTCGCGGATCTCGAAATTGACGCGGATCTCCTGCTTGCCTTCGACCACGAGGTTGCCGTTGGGCAGCACCTGCGTGACGACCGCGGCGACGTTGGTCTGCAACGCTTCCTGCCGGTTCACCGAACCCTTGCCGTCGCTGGACGAGGTCGAGTCCGTGGTGAGGATTTTGCCCGGCAGGACCTTTAGCGGCTGCGTAACCGTTTGGGAGCCGAGGAAGTCGGTGATACCAGAATCTTCCTTGGCGGTGCGGCTGCGCTGGGTCTCGTTGGCGATGTTGGCTTTGTCGGTGAAATTGACGGTCACCGTCAGCAGGTCGCCGACGCGCGCGGCGCGCTGGTCCTTGAAGAAGGCTCTGGAGCCGTTGCGCCACAGCGAGTTCGGGCTGTAGGAGGCCACTTCCGGCTTCGGCATCGGCATCTGCACCGGCTTGTAGCCGGGCTGCGTGGTCGGATTTTCGATTGCGGTCAGCTTCGGCTGTTCGCCGATCTGGGAGAGGCGGTCGATCGAGGAGCAGCCGCTGGCGAGGATGCCGAGCGTGAGCAGGGCGCCGGTGAGGACGAGGCGGTTGATACGATAAGCGGACATCACGGTTACTCGGCTTTCGGGGCGACTGAACTGACGTTGGCGACGGCGACGGGGCTCGCCTGCTCGGCGGGGGCGAGCGAGGCGCTGGGTTCAAGGACAGTTGCTGCGCGCGGCGGGGTGATCGTGACCTGGCCGCGGCCGGTGACGGTGCCGGAGACGGTGCGCTTGGACTGCAGGTTCATCACGCTGACGACATCGCCCTCGGTGCCGCCGTCGAGCGCCTTGCCGCGGATCGTGAGATAGAGCCCGGCGGCCTGATAGATCAGCGTCACGTTCTGGTCGCGGGTCACGAGATCCGGCCTGGCGAGATCGGCGCTCTTCAGCGCCTGTCCGGCGCGGAGCTGGCGACGGGCCTGCATGCCGACGGCATTGTCGCGGAGGGCGAGGTCGTTGCCGACCTCGGCCTTCGGGCGGCGCTCGACCAGCACGTCCGAATGCTTCAGCGTCTCGCCGCGCTCGACACTGCGCGCCAGCACGGCGGCTTCGACGGTTTCGATCGCGGTGCCGGTGAAGCGCAGCCTGGTCGGCGCGGCGCCGGTCTCGTTCGCGATCTCGAAGGTGATGTCGAAGCGGCTGTTGCGCGGATCGTAGCGCAGGGCGACCGGCTGCAGATTGCCGGAATTGGTGGCTTCCAGCCTGACGTCGCCGATGTCGCGATCGAAGTTGATGGTGAGATTGGCGGCTTCGCCGAGGCCGTTGCGGCGCTCCAGCGTGCGGGCGACCGCCTGCTCGATCTCCTGCCGATCGATCGCGCGCGCGGCGCGGGTCACCGAAATTTCCTTGAGGTCGCGGGTGTCGACGCCGATCACCTGATGGGTGCGCAGCGTGGCGAGCACCTGCGCCACCGGCAGCGTGCCTGTCGTGCCGAGATCGGGCGCGCGATAGATCGGTGTGGCGCCGAAGCTGCCGGCATTGTCGACGAGATCGCCGATGCGGACGATGTCGCTTGTGACCGTGACGTTGGCGCGCAGCGTCGGCGGCGCGATGACGTCGCTGCGGCTCTGCGCGGTCGCATTGGAGACCGACGCGGCAAGGAGCAGCGCGGCGAGGAGAAGCGGGCGGGCGAACATGGTCACTCTCCCTCAGCGGAACAGGTTCGAGGTGGATTGCAGCATCTGGTCGGCGGCGCTGATCACCTTGGCGTTCATCTCGTAGGCGCGCTGGGCCGCGATCAGATCGGAGATTTCCGAGACCACCTCGACATTGGCCTGTTCGAGGTTGGACTGCTGCATGTCGCCGAAGCCGTCGGTGTTGGCGATGCCGTCCTGCGGCGTGCCGGAGGCCGGCGTGTCGACGAACAGGTTGTCGCCGATCGGCTGCAGGCCGGCCTTGTTGATGAAGCGCGTCAGCCCGATCTGGCCGACCAGGGTCGGCGTGGTCGAGCCCGGCAGCATCACGGTTAGCTGGCCCTGCGCATTGATCGTGATCTGCGAGGAGTTCTGAGGGATCGTGATGGTCGGCTGCACCGGGTTGCCCTGCGCGTTAACAACGCGCCCCTGCTGGTCCATCATGAACGAGCCGTCTCGGGTGTAGGTGTAGGTGCCGTCGGGCATCTGGATCTTGAAGAAGCCTTCGCCGCGGATCGCGATGTCGAGATCGTTGCCGGTCGGCGAGAGCGTGCCCTGGCTCATCAGGCGCGGCGTGCCGACGGTCTTGACGCCGCCGCCGAGATCGATGCCGACGGGCAGGATAGTGCCCTGGTCGGAGGCTTGCGAGCCGACGCGGCGCACATGGTCGTAGATCAGGTCCTGGAACGCGGCGCGCTGCTTCTTGTAGCCGGTGGTGCGCAGGTTCGCGATGTTGTTGGAGATCACCTGAACGTTGAGTTCCTGTGCCGCCATGCCGGTCGCTGCAGTGTAGAGAGCGCGCATCGATTAATCTCCTCAGGCCGGAACGTCGGCGAGCTTGTCGATCGCCGATTTGTGCAGATCGCTCTGCTGCTGCAGCAGTGACGAGATCTGGGTGTAGGTCCGCGTAATCTCGATCATGCGGCTCATCTCGGTGACGGAATTGACGTTGGACTTCTCGACGAAGCCCTGGCGCAGCCGCGAGGTGGTATCGAGCGCGGCCGGATTGCCTTCGCCGGCGGAATAGAGGTTGTTGCCTTCCTTCACGAGCTGCTGCGGCTGGGCGAAATTGACCACGCGCAGCTTGCCGCGGATGGAGTCGATGCGGCCGGTGCCTTCGAGCACGGTGACGTAGCCGTCGGCGGCGATGCTGATGTCCTTGTCGGTCTGCTGGAACACGATCGGGCCGGCATTGCCGAGCACGGGATAGCCGGACTGGGTGACGAGCTGGCCCTGGTTGTTGACGGTCAGATTGCCGTCGCGGGTGTAGCGCTCGCCTTCGGGCGTCTGCACCACGAGGAAGCCCGAGCCGTCGATCGCGACGTCGAGCGGGTTCTTGGTCTCCTGCGACGGTCCTTGCGAGAAGTCGTGGAAAGTGGCGCGGTCGTTGACAAAGGACACGCGGCGGTCGGAGGGGGCAAAATTGTCCTCATGCGCGCCGGACCTCAGGAATTCCTGGAACAGTGAGCGGTCGGCCTTGTAGCCGTTCGTCGTGATGTTCGCGATGTTGTTGGCGACGACATCCATCTGCCGCTCCAGCACAACCTGTCGCGATAGTCCGACCAGAAGCGTATTCTGCATCGGCGGTTCTCCCCTTGCGTAGACGGTCCTGCGGAAAGAGGTTCTCCCAAACCTCAGGCCCTCGGACCTCGTGAACCTTTGGGCTCTCCCAAACCCGCCGGCTCGCACTGTCTTCAGCGAAAGCCGTGCCAACTCGGAAAGTGGTGATTTTTGAGTGGGTTAGGTGTTCAGCCCGGGGGCGGAGAGGGCGGCAGAAAGGTCTTGTTGACCATGTTTGCCCGGCAGTTTTTTCCTAGTTGCGCGGCGAATGAAAGAAACCGTTAACCATTCTTACCCTAGCGTTGCGCTGTAACAGAGCGCGTGTGCGCTGGCGGCATCGGTATTGCGTCTCAAAGGGCCTGGCTGGGGCAATCGCGTTCGTTTCCGTTTTTGGGGCGGGCGGGCGATGGCGGACGAGGACAAGGCGGAGGGCGGCGCCGAGGGCGAGGCCGCCGCTTCGAAGAAGGGTAAGCTCAAGCTGATCATTGCTGCCGTCGGCTTCCTCGCCATCCTTGGCGGTGGCGCCGGCTGGTTCTTCTTCATGCGCGGCCATGGCGAGGAGGCGCATGCCGAAGCGCCGCCGCCGAAGCCGCCGGCCTTCGTCGAAGTGCCCGACATGCTCGTCAATCTCGTCGGCGCGCCCGGCGAGCGGATCCAATATCTAAAGGTCAAGCTGGTGCTGGAGGTGAAGGAGGAGAAGCAGGTCGAGGCGATCAAGCCGTCGCTGCCGCGCGTCACCGACCTGTTCCAGACCTATTTGCGCGAACTGCGCGCCAGCGACCTCAACGGCTCGGCCGGCCTGTTCCGTCTCAAGGAAGAACTCACCAAGCGCGTCAACGCGGCGCTGTCGCCCAACCAGGTGAACGCGGTGCTGTTCAAGGAAATCGTGGTTCAGTAGCGATGGCCGGCAACGACCAGATGGACCAGGATGCGATCGCCGCCCAATGGGAGGCGTCGCTCGATTCCGAGGATCCGGCAGCCGCAGCGGAAGAAGCTGCGAAGAATGAACTGTCGGAGAGCATGTCGCTGCAATGGGCGGCCATGGTCGAGGACGGCAGCCGCGACTTCGGCACCAAGAACGGCGGCGAGCGGGTTCTCTCGCAGGAAGAGATCGACAATTTGCTCGGCTTCACCGTCGGCGACGTCAATCTCGACGACAATTCCGGCATCCGCGCCATCATCGACTCCGCGATGGTGTCGTATGAACGCCTGCCGATGCTGGAAATCGTGTTCGACCGCCTGGTGCGGTTGATGACGACATCCTTGCGCAATTTCACCTCCGACAACGTCGAAGTCTCGCTCGACCGCATCACTTCGGTGCGCTTCGGCGACTACATGAACTCGATTCCGCTGCCGGCGGTGCTCAGCGTGTTCAAGGCGGAGGAATGGGAGAATTTCGGGCTCGCCACCGTCGATTCCAGCCTGATCTATTCGATGATCGACGTGCTGCTCGGCGGCCGAAGGGGCCAGACCTCGCTGCGCATCGAGGGGCGCCCCTACACCACGATCGAGACCAACCTGGTGAAGCGCCTGATCGAGGTCGTGCTGGCCGATGCCGAACAGGCGTTCCGGCCGCTGTCGCCCGTGAAATTCAGCATCGACCGCCTCGAGACCAATCCGCGCTTTGCGGCGATCAGCCGTCCCGCCAACGCCGCGATCCTGGTGCGCCTGCGCATCGACATGGAGGACCGCGGCGGCAATATCGAATTGCTGCTGCCCTATGCGACCATCGAACCGATCCGCAACGTGCTGTTGCAGATGTTCATGGGCGAAAAGTTCGGCCGCGATCCGATCTGGGAAGGACATTTCGCGACCGAAGTGGCGCAGGCCGAGATCTCGGTCGAGGCCGTGCTTTATGAAGCCGACATTCCGCTCAAGCAGTTGATGAAGCTGAAGGTCGGCGACACGCTGCCGCTCGACATCCGCGCGGACTCGCTGGTGTCGGTGCGCTGCGGCCACGTCACCCTGACCGAGGGCCGCATGGGTCGCGTCGGCGACCGCGTCGCGATCCGCGTCAGCAAGAATTTGCGCAAGCCAAATACCACCTTTGCGATGTTCGAGAAGGCCGACGAGCAGACCAAGATGATGGAGGCATAGTTTGAATCATTCCCTCGGAATTGCGATTGAAAGCCTGGTCGCGGTGCTGTTGATGCTGACGATCGGCTACTGCATGCTGCTCAACAAGCGCCTGCAGCGGCTGAAGGCCGACGAGCACTCGCTGAAGGCCACGATCGCCGAACTGATCACCGCAACCGAGATCGCCGAGCGCGCGATCGGCGGGCTGAAGCACACCGTGCGCGACGTCAACGAGAATCTCGGCAGCCAGCTCACCGCGGCGACGCAGATGTCGGCGCATCTGAAGGGCCAGCTCTCCGAGGCCGACGCCATGATCCGGCGGCTGTCGAGGATCGTGCAGGCGGGACGGCCGGTGACGGAGGCTGCGCCCGCCGCAGCCGCTGCACCCGCGCCGGCGGCGCCGAAGATGTCGCCGGCCAAGGCGGTGGCGGCGGCTGCTGAAGCCTTCACCGAACGCAGAAAGGCAGGCGGTCTGGCCGCATGAGCGCGTTTCGCGACATCCGCGTCATCCCGGTCGTGCTGGTCGCGATCTTCGGCCTTGTCGTGCTGAAGGTCGCGGGCCTCGTGCTCGATGGCGGCTATGTGTTCGACTACAATCCGCAGTCGACCAAGCCGTCATGGGCGCAGGAGATGCTGAATTTCCCGGGAGGAAAGAACAAGGGAGATCCGAACGACATCACCGGCTCCGTGCACGGCCCCGAGGAGAAAAAGAAGGAAGAGCCGTCCGCCGCCGCTGATCCGCCGCCGCAGCCGGATGGCGTCGTGATCAATCCGAATTTGCCCCCGCAGATCTCGGCCTCCGAGCGCGCGATCCTGGAACGGCTGCAGGCGCGCCGGCAGGAACTGGATGCCCGCGCGCGCGAGATCGAGATCCGCGAAAGCCTGTTGAAGGCCGCCGAGAAGCGCATCGAGACGAAGGTGGAGGAGGCCAAGGCCAGCGACGCCAGGAGCAGCGCCGTCGCGGCGCAGAAGGCCGAAGCCGACGCCGCGCGCTTCAAGGGCATCATCACGATGTATGAGGGCATGAAGCCGAAGGACGCCGCGAAGGTGTTCGACCGGCTGGAAATGGGCGTGCTCTACGAGATCGCTTCCCAGATCGCGCCGCGCAAGATGGCTGATATCCTCGGCCTGATGCAGCCGGAAGCGGCCGAGCGGCTCACTGTCGAGCTCGCCCGCCGCGCCAGTCCCGACAAGCTGCAGCCCGCCGCCGACCTGCCCAAGATCGAGGGCAGGATGCTCACGCCGAAGCTGAACTGACGGCTTCGGCGCATCGCTTGCAGCAGTACTATTAAGCCGCCGGTGCAGGTGGGGTAGGCACAGCCGCTTGCGCGCCGGCCAATGCCGCCCGCAACGCGTCTTCCTTGGTGTGGTCGAGAGACGTCTTCAGCACGGTCCCGCCTTCGCCCTTGAGACCTTCAAGCACTTTGTCCCCGGTCACCCTGCGCGCCAGCACAAAAAGGGCTGCGGTTCCCGGTTGAATGGCAGCCGCCGTCTCCTTCATCCATTTGTCGTCGATGCCGACATCGGTCAGATATCCGCCGAGCGTGCCGCCGGCGGCGCCAAGCGCTGCTCCTGCCAGCGGCATCAGGAAGATCAGACCGATCAGGGTGCCCCAGAAAGCGCCGCCGACCGCGCCGGCCGCTGTGGTGTTGATGAGCTGGTTCAGCTTTACCCGACCATCGGCATCCTTCACCGCAATCACGGCATCGCCGAGTTCGATCAGGTACTCCTTCTGCATGGCCAGCAATTTCTGACGAACTTCTTCCGCCTTCGCCTCGGTAGGGAATGCGATCACGACAAGATCACTCATTTGCAGTTCTCCTCTATGGCCGCCCGACTTTATTCCGTCTCCATGACCATCCGAATGCAAAGCAAATGGCACACGAATGCGATTGATTTACATCAACCCCCGGCGAGGGGAACCTAGCACGTTGTTCAATCTGTGGCTTCGCCCGTTTGCCTCAAACACAACAGGGAACTTGCCTACCGCCTCTGGCCCTGACTGGCGTTTTCCTGTTTGCGCCCGCGAAATACGGGCTGGCGAAGCATTGGGCTGGCGGCTGACACCGGCGCTTTGCACCGGGCCATCGGTGCATAGCCACACCTGTGGCAGTGCCGTTGATGCTGTAGATTTCCATACAATTGAGCGATGCCGATCAAACGTCAGCGCCTGGGCGCGCTCTCGCCTGGGTAGCTACCTGAACAAGCGGTCGGTCGCTTTATCAAGCCGCTTATCCGAACCGCTCGCATCACTTAGATGACCAACCAACTCTCCGGAGAGCCTGTAGATGTTGATCCCTTTGAGGTCATAGAGCTTCGTACCGTTGCGGTCGAAAATTTCTCGACCGACTATAACGCCGACGTGAATACCTTTGCTGTTGAATATGTTGCCCTTCATAGGAGCCTCCTTGCTTGCGAGACCAACCGTGCGGTGCGTTCGCTGCTCTGTTTCGCTGGTGTGTCAGGGCCGACTTGAGCGAGCAGCTCAATTCGCCGCCGCGCAGCCTTTGCCGGGCAAAGGCCGCGCAATGGCTCATTGATTTGGCTTCGTTGAGCCCGCGCCGGGATCAGCAATCGTCTCCCAGTGGTTGCCGCAAGCGGAACACCGCCATTCGTTGACAACCCCGGTGGACAAATAGGTCGAACGGATGGGGGCAGTAATGAGGTGTCCGCAGATACAGGTATTGGTGCCTTGTGACGGCGAGCGCCTTGGCCCGTCGCGAACCATTCTGGAGGCCCAGCGGCGCTCGAAACTCCGTTCAAAATGCAATGGATAGATTGTGGAACTCATGGGGCTCCCTCCTGTTTCTGGCGGGAGCGCGGCATGGTCTCTCAGTCACTGAAGCCTTTTTCACGATCAGTGATATCAACAACATAAGGCGTCAGCCATCCGATGGCTAGGTCGATGCTCGCAGGATCTTTCGCGCTCTCCTACGGGAGCGATGTTGATGCGCCGGCTCGGGGCCAGCGTACGTTCGTTCGCACGCTAAGCGATCACGATCGTCTGGAACAGAGCGGTCGCCAACGGGACAGCATCACTTTCCCACCGGTCGCCAGCGTGCGGTTCTATCGCGGCTTTCGGAAATCGATGCTGCGCAGGACGATCCCGGGCGGCGTTCCTTCGAACTCGGTCGCCTGGTACTTACCGTCGGCGCAGGCCTCGATGCGCTCGCGCAGTCGTATGAATTGCGCTTCGCGCTGGGTCGCTTTCGCTCGCACCACGCCTTCCAGTTCATCCATCGCGGAGATCGAGATTGCGCAGGGGACCTCCTTCTGCCCGTCGAGCATCGAGAACAGGACGACCATCCTGTCGTATTCATAGCTGATGAAGCGGCTCTGCCTCAGCGTCATGTGACCTACTCCTTGAAGCGGCGCGGCGATCACGCTCCGTCTTGCTCGGTGAGCCGTGCAAAATCCTCAAGAATCGCTGCGACGAGATCGCGATGCCTGGTATCTTCTGGCGGCAGGCTTGCGGCATAAAGGTCGAGTACGTAACGCGCCTTGGTAGCTGCTTCCGGCCACGACGCGGCGGCAACCGACAAGAGGTCCCTTTCGAAGGCGCTCTGCCGCTCGCGCAGCTCCCGCGCATGGCCCTCGACCTCTGCCAGCGCACGGCGGATATCGGTCGCTTTCTGCGCCGCCATGCCACGATGGCTGTCGAGGTCGAACGGTTCGTCAGTCATGGGGCGCGCTCGCATCGATGCGCTGCGCGTCCGCGAGATCGACCGAGCCGATCGACACCATCTGCATCGCCAGCCCGCGCGAGCCTTCAGCGGGAACCATGATCATGGTGGCGACGCGTCGGAACGCGTCGAACGAGAGTCCCTCGATCGTCTCCTCGTCGGTGATGACCTCGTAGTCGCCGGCCGGTAACAGGCGATCGATACCTCTGATCCGGAACGGGTGTTTGAAAGTGACGACTTCTCGTCGGGAGCGGGTGGTCATGCGCGCGTGCCTTTCGCGAAAACGCCGGCGCCGGCGCTGCCCCAAAAGCAGCATGCGCCCTTTAAGCCGCGTTAGCCATCGCTTTCTTGCCGCGCCCGAGACGAAGCGGTTTGGCGCTCGCGCATCACGATCTTGAGCGCCTCGTCCGGCGAGGGCCGCCGGCGAAATACGGGTTGGCGAAGCATTCGGCTGCGCGGCCTGACGCCGACGCCTTGCACTGAGCCATCGATGTATAGCCGCACCCGATTGCAGGGCCGTCAATGCTGAAGACCTGCATGCAGATCGGGTAACGCGGATCATAGGTCTGCGCCTGGGCAGGAAACGCCAGCAGGATTGGACAGAGAGCCATGACCGCCGTGACTGCTGGACGCATCGGAAATCTCCCACAACGGTCGGCGCGTCACCGAATGACCCAGAATAGACATCCATTCACGTACAGACTGCCGGATTATCGCTTTCCAAGCTGATCGAGCGCCGCGAACCACAGCGCAAGCGGCTCCGCAAGAAACGCGGGGTCGAACGGCTTCTTGTAAACGGCGGTCTGCACCATGACGACCTTAGAGGCTGGATCGACCAGGATCATCTGACCCCGGATTCCCATCAGAAGAAACCGACGCTGCGTACCGGGTAGGATCCACACTTGGTAGCCATAGCCGAAGTATGAGGTGGCTATTTCCGGAGCGAGATAGCCTTCGGTCGGTTTCACTGTCGTGGCGTCCAACAGCCACTGCCGCGGGATAAGTTGGCGTCCTTCCCACACGCCGTCGTACGCAAGCAGCCGCCCCAGGCGTGCAAAGTCACGCAAGGTCGCATTGAGGCAGCAGAAAGCGGTCTCCTGCCCGCTGCTGTCAACGGACCATGACGCGTCGGCCTCGGCGCCGATGGCGTCCCAAATCTTGTCGTGGAGATAGTCGGCAACGGGAACACCTGTGGCAGACCGCAACACCAATCCGAGTATCTCGGTCTCGACGCTGGCGTAGTGCCATTTGGTTCCCGAAGGAGCAGCGCGCGTATTGAACTGCGCGACGCTGGCGACGGGATCCTTTCCGGGCTCGATGAACAGGTCCCGCCCGAGCTGCGCAACATCGTCGTGCCCATCGTAAATTTCCGTGAAGGCCACACCTGACGACATATGTAGCAAGTCACGGATCGATGTCTTTCCATACTCCTTCCCGGCGAGACCGGGAACATAGGTCGAGGCGGTGTCGTCGATCGACCCGATCTTGCCTTCGGAGACAGCAATGCCGACCAGCATGGCCGTGACCGTCTTTGCCATGGACTGCGAGAGAAAGTGGTCGCGGTCGCTGCGCGCATATTGGTAGTGTTCGTAAAGGATTGTGTCCTCCTTCGCGATCAAGAGCCCTGTCACCGGATTGCGTTTGAGATAGTCCGCAATCGAGAGACGCTCCGGTCCGAGCCGGTAGGTGATCGACGGCTCTGATGCCCGCTTGAACAGCCAGGGGGATGTCGCGCGTTGTATCCGGCGTGATGGAAGCGTTTCGCCGAAATGGCTGTAGGTACCGACGAGCGTTTCGAGCTGGCCGGCGGTCGCTTGCGTGCCGACCGGATAGCCCGCCGCCGCGCCGTAAATGGCCGCATCGGGACCCGTGTCCGAAAATACCGGTCCTAAATCAGCTTCCCTGCCATTTCCCGGCGTGCTCGTCCCTTGCGCGCTGGCCAACGGTATCCATCCAGCCGCGACAAGCGCCGCCAATCCCGACATCAATATCCTTGCCACCTGCATCTCCTAAGCGATCCTGCGATCCGCAAAGAGTGGCAGGTTGCGCGCCTGCAGGCATGTCGATTTCAAAAATCGCCTGATCGAACTGTCGGTTGGGTGGGGGCAATCCCCGTACCGCTCCCTGCGAGCGACATTTGCCGGAACTCGGTCGGCGTCAGACCGGTGTCCGCCTTGAACGCGCGGTTGAACGGCGTGATGGACTGGAATCCGGCATCGAGCGCGATCGTTAGGACCGGTACGTCCAACTGATCCGGGTCGACAAGCGCCGCCTTGGCCTCGTCGAGGCGATAGCGATTGAGGAACGCGTTGAAGTTACGGTGACCCAACCCTTCATTGATCAGTGTTCGCAGGCGATGTTCGGGCAGCCCCAGCTTTACCGCAAGGAAGCCGATAGTCAGTCCCTCCTGACGGTAAGCGCGCTCGACCGTCATCAGATATTCCAGCCGCTGTAGCGAGCCCTTGTGTGCTGCGAGAAGACCGGCGCGCGAGGCCACCTCTCTCCTTCGAACTGTCGCCTCGGCGCCAGCAAGGGCAGGCTGGCCCATGAACTGCGGAAACGAGGTCCAAACACCAAGCATCGCCAAGACACCGATGCCAAGCGCATAGCTGAAACTGACGGACCGCCAAGGGATTGCAGCCAGACCGGACGCGGCATTAACCACGACGAATGCCGCCGTGGCCAGCAGGAAGACGATCAAGAGCCGGCGGCGCCCCGCTACGAGGTCTGCGCGCCAGACCGGCAGGGTCTGCACAAGGGCCAGGAGAGCGAGCCCGATCGAGGCCAGTGCGAACAGACGGCCGCCGGTCACGCTGCCCCTCGGCGAGATCGTCCATCCGCAATAGGCGAAGACCCCGAGGCCGGCGACGAGCGCCCAGATCGCCAAATGCTGCGGCCGCAACGCGAAGCCGTCGTCGAACACCGCGCGAGCCCACAGCCAAAAGATGACCGGCGAGCCTGTAAAAAGCATCACGAGCGGCGCATTCCACCCGAACGATCTCAGCGGAAAGAACGGTGCCGTCGAGATCGCGTAGGCGACAGCCGCCGCGCCGAGCGCGACGCGCAGCGTGGTAAGCGTGCGGAACGGCCAATCCCGAAACAACAGCGCACTTACCATGAGAACGAGGCCGACCGTCGCGCCCCGGAGACCGAGATCAAGAGCCGTCAATGCCATCGCAAGCCGTATCCTTTCGTTTTTTCAAAGTCCGGACGCTATTGTCAGAATAGCCGCGTCGGGCTTTCCGATGAAGAGGCGTTTGGCTGGAACTGGTCGTCCTGCTGCGTAGGCTTGTGGCCCATCGCATCATTTCGTGGCGATGTTGAATCTCATCGCTGCCAGCGCGCAGTGGACATTGCTCAAGCTTGCATCAATGAAGTTCGAGTACGCGCCCTGCCGGCTCGCTTCACTTTCCCTCAGTTTCCTGGGGCCGTCGCCTAACGTTTCCTAACGACTGTTGTTAACAACTCCTTAAGCGAGCCAATTCAAGATTCGGATGCGGGGTGGCGCATTCGCGCCTGCTTCGAGGCTTGAGGGCTGAAAGACGTAACTGGCATGGCGCGACGGGCTGCCGCTGGACTAAGGTCGCATGGCCGCGTTTTGGCGCGGACGGCGTATCTTTGCCTGGGCCGGCTGTGGCCGCTTGCCGTGCTCCTGATCTCGCTGACGCTTGCGCCCGCCGCCCGCGCCGACGATCCGGTCAAGGGCGTGGCGACGTTCTCGGCGGCGAACGGTTTTGCGCGGCTGGTGTTCAAGCTTGCCGAGGATGTCGAAACCGAGGTGTCGACGGCCGGCTCGATCGTCGTGGTCCGCTTCAAGCGGCCGGTCGATATCCCGGTGGAGGGATTGGCCGATGCCGTGCCCGACTATGTCGGCATGGCGCGGCGCGATCCGGACGGAACGGCGATCCGCCTGTCGCTGTCGCGGCGGGTGACGATCAACACGATGACTGCGGCCGAGCGGATCTTCATCGACTTCCTGCCCGATGATTGGGCCGGACCGCCGCCGCCTTTGCCCACGGACGTGATCCGCGAACTGGCCGAGCGCGCGCGTGCCGCCGAGCGTGCGTTGCGCGCGCAGCGGGCGGCGGACGCCGCCAAGAAAAAGCCGCCGGTGCGCGTGCGCGCTTCGGTGCAGCCGACCTTCGTGCGCTTCGTGTTCGAAATCCCCGACGGCGTCAGCGTGTCCTCGGTGCTGAACGAGCAGAAGCTGACGCTGTTGTTCAACAGCGTGCTCAGCTTCGACCTCGCGGATGCCAAGGTGGCGGCGCCGCCGAACGTCGCTTCGATCAACCAGCGCTCCGACACCGACACTTCGGCTGTCGACATCAACCTGATCGGCGAAGTCGACGTGCGCTCCTTCCGCGAGGACAAGAACTATGTCGTCGACGTCGCCTTCCAGCAGCCGGAGAAGCCGGCGGCGGATGGGCACGCCGCCAACGTTCCACCCGCGCCGGCAAAGCCGCTGGTCGCCGTGGCGGCCGGACAGGGCAAAGCGATCAGGGAGACCACGCCGTTGCAGCAGCCGGCCCCGGTCACGCCGGTGACCTCAGAGACGTTCGCGGAGCAGGCCAAGATCGCCATTAAGCCCGAGCAGGGCGCAAATGCGCAGCAGGCGGCGCCGGCCGCAGCGGCCGAGACCACAGCGCCTGCGGCCGCGAAGCCGCAGCCCCCTGCCGCCGAAATGCCCGCGCCGGCGTCCGAGAAGGTCGCGCAGGAGGTGCCGCCTGCTCCCCCTCCGGCGCAAGCGGCGCCTGCCGAGAACGCGAAGCCTGCAGCAGCCCCCGTCAATGAGGCTTCACCGTCGCCTGCGAATGCCGCGCCGAAACAGGCCGCGGCCGCAACGCCGCAGGTCTCCTCCGCTGAAAAGCCGGTTACGGTCGACGCGCAGCGCGACAGCGACGGCTTGCGCGTGACGTTCACCTTCCAGAAGGCGACGCCGTCGGCGCTGTTCCGCCGCGCCGACGCGGTGTGGCTGGTGTTCGATTCCCCAGAACAGATCGATGTCGCGCCGATCCGCGACAAGGCCGGCGCCATCATCTCCGACGTCAGCCGCTTGCCGCTGGACCAGGGACAGGCGATCCGCTTTCGTCTCAACCGCCCGCAGATGCCTTCGCTCGAGGCCGACGAGCGTTCCTCCGGCACGGGCTGGACGATGACCTTCGCCGACCGGGTGCAGAAGCCGCCGCAGCCATTGATGGTGGTGCGCAATGTCAGCGATCCCGCGCTCGCCAATGTCAGCGTGCCCTTGGCCAATCCCGGGCAATTGCACCGGCTGGTCGATCCAGACGCCGGCGACATGCTGTGGGTCGTCACCGCGCCGCCGCCGGCGCGTGGCTTCATCCGTCGGCAGGATTTCGTCGAGCTGTCGCTGCTTGAATCCGTCCACGGCCTCGTGGTGCATCCGAACTCCGACGACGTGAAGGCCGAACTCGGCGCCGACAAGGTGGTGCTGGGACGTCCGGGCGGGCTTACGCTGTCATCGGCCGACGTTGCCGCCGAACGCGCCACCGCCGCAGTGAAGCCGCTGTTCGATGCCGAGGAATGGAAGAACAACCAGTCGGAGAACTTCCTGAAGCGGCTCGACGCGCTGATCGCGGCCAGCGCCGAGGCGACCACGTCGCCCGAGCAGCTCGCGCAGGCGCGGCTCAACCTTGCCAAGTTCTACGTCGCGCGCGCCATGTACGAGGAGGCACACGGTGTTGCCAATCTGATGCTGTCGGAGAGCAAGCGCGGCGCCGAGGACCCGGCCGTGCTGATGGTTCATGCCGCCAGCAGCATCATGATGGGCCGGCCCGAGCGCGCGCTCAAGGATCTTGCCAACCCCGTGATCGGCAACGGCTATGATTCCCAATTGTGGAAGGGGCTCGCCCTTGCGCGCCAGGGCAAATGGGCGGATGCGCGGGAGAAATTCAAGAACGCGGAGTTCTCGGTCGCGACGCTGCCGCCCGACCTGCAGCGCGTCGTCATGCTGGAATCGATGAAGGCCGCGCTTGAGGTGAAGGATTTTGCCGGCGCCGCGCGCCGCCGCAGCGAGCTCGAGGTGATCGGCCTGCCGAAGGAATTGAAGCCGGCCGCAGCGGTGCTGCGCGGCCGGCTCGCCGAAGCGCTCGGCTATGAGAAGGACGCGCTCGACGCCTACCGCTTCGCCGCGAACTCGCCCGACCGGCAGGCCGCGGCCGAAGGCAAATTGCTCGAGGTCACACTGAAGCAGAAGCGCGGTGAGATCACCCAGGCCGAGATCCTGCGCGAGCTCGAACTGCTCGCGGTGATGTGGCGTGGCGATAGCATCGAGCTGCGTACGCTGCAGATCCTGGCGAAGATCTATTCCGACACCGGCCGCTATGCGGAGGCGTTCGCGGCTACGCGCGCCGCGACGAGGCTGCAGCCGAACTCGCCGGAATCGCGGCAGGCACAGGATGCGGCGTCGGCGCTGTTCGCCCAGCTTTTCCTCGGGCCCGCCGGTGACAGCATCCCGCCGATCGATGCGCTCACGATGTTCTATGAATATCGTGAGCTCACGCCGATCGGTCGCCGCGGCGACGAGATGATCCGTCGTCTGGCCGACCGTCTCGTCGGCGTCGACCTGTTGGATCAGGCCGCCGAGCTCCTGCAATACCAGGTCGACAAGCGGCTCGAGGGTGCGGCGCGCGCGCAGGTCGCCGCGCGCCTTGCCATGGTCTATCTCACCAACCGCAAGCCGGAGCGCGCGATCGCGGCGGTGCGCCTGACCCGCATCTCGGATCTGTCCGGCGAATTGCGCCAGCAGCGGCTGCTGCTCGAGGCGCGCGCGCAGAGCGACGTTGGTCGGCATGACCTTGCGCTCGACATCATCTCCAACATTCCCGGCCGCGAGGCGATCCGGCTGCGCTCCGACATCTATTGGGCGCAGCGGCACTGGCGCGAGGCCTCCGAGCAGATCGAGCTCTATTATGGTGACCGCTGGCGCGACTTCACGCCGCTGAATGCGGCCGAGAAGGGCGACATCATCCGTGCCGTGGTCGGCTATGCGCTCGCCGAGGACGCGATCGGGCTTACGCGCTTCCGCGAGAAATATGCGCCGCTGATGTCGGGCGAGGCCGACCGGACGGCGTTCGACATCGCAGCCAGGCCGGCTGCCGCCAACAGCGCCGAATTTTCCCAGATCGCCAGGATGGCCGCCAGCGTCGACACGCTCGACGGCTTCATCCGCGACATGAAGCTCCGCTTCCCCGACGCCACCGCCCGCGCGCCGCTCTCCGATCCGATCGCGACCGGTGCCGTGCCCGGCACGAAAGCCGATCCCGAGGCGTTGCCTGCGATCGTCGGCGTCAAGCGCGCCAGCGCGGCGAGGTAGCGCGCAGCCCGGATGGAGCCAACGGGTCACGCGAATGCGCGCCCGATGACAGGCTCCGCGCAATCCGGGATTGCCGAGGCCTTGGCGACACCGTTCCCGGATTACGCTGCGCTCCATCCGCGCTACGAACTCCGTGCGGGCTACGTGGACGGTGGCCAAGCCGAATGCGTGGCGATGCTGGTCCAGGTCGGCGATCACCTCAGCAAGCAGTATGACTTCAAGGACTGACGCGCTGGGCTGTTATCCGTGACGAGCGCCGGCTCGCTAAGGCGTGTACTTATAACTCCCGCGCCGCAGATCAGGATGCGTATGAGATCCGCTGTGCCCCTGATAGCGGCGCGATAGCAGAGCTCCAAGGGTCCGAGTTGGGCCAAGAGGCGACGTAACGCGTCCAGGTCAGCTCCAATCGAGTGGCGGGTTGTGGGACTTGGCTTCGTGCCACCACCAGTTACCCACGTAACGCAATTCCGGATTTCCGAAATCTTTCTGTAGGCGTCCTGCCCCATCATCGTCGCCTGGTGGATGGTCACTTCTAACACGAAAGGAGCTTCCATGAAGATTCAAGTCCGCAGGCTCGCGATTGCACTCGCAATTGCTGTTCCTCTCGCAGCGGCCGCCACGGCCAAATCGTCTGCTGCGCCGATCAATGGCATGTCGATCAAGGCGGCGGTACCAGCCGTGACGATGGACGTGCGCTATCTGGTGCGTCGGGATTATCCTTCGTACTGGGGCTATCCCACCTATAACTCGTACTGGGGCTATCCTACCTATAATTCGTATTGGGGCTATCCGACCTATAATTCATACTGGAGCTATCCGAGCTATTACTACTCCTATCCCGGCTACACTTACGGCTGGTGATGACGTCAAGCATTGGCAGCGTGCGGCTCCCTTCGAGCCGCCGCTCGCCAACATGTATTTGAGAGATTTTATCCTTGCTCGATCATGCGCATCGCGCTTGCTTCGCTTCGCTCGCAATGACGGGCTTGGCCGTTACTGTCCCTTGGCTCTCTGGTCGAATGCGCTGAGGACTGCGAGCGTCATCGCGGTGACGCCGGTCTGAATGGTAGGCTTCGGCACCGGCGCGAACAGCGGGGAATGGTTGCCGGGAAGCGGCGGGCCGCCATTGCGCGCGGCGGCGACGTGCTCGGGATCGTAGACGCCGATATTGAAGAACATCGAGGGCACGCCGGCATTGATGTACTCGGAAAAATCCTCGCTCGCGGTGACCGGCGGCGCGGTCCTGAACTTGTCGCCGAAGGCCGCGTTCAGCACCTTCTCGGCGGTCGCGACAACAGCGGCATCGTTGACCACCGCCTTGGTACCCTCGGTGATCCTGATATCCGGTGCAGGCGCATTCGCCATGGCGGCGACCGCTTTGGCGGTACGTTCGATTCCATCATGCATCTTGGCGCGCACGTCCGGTTTGAAGGTTCTGATGGTGCCGAGCAGGACCGCTTCGTCGGGAATGATGTTGGCCGTGGTGCCGGCATGGAGCGAGCCGATGGAGACCACGCCGAATTCGGTCGGGTCCTTTTCACGGCTGATGACGCTCTGCACATCGACCACAAAACGCGACGCCATCATCACGGGATCGATGGTCGCCTGTGGCGCCGCGCCATGGCCGCCGCGGCCTTTGAATTTGATGTAGAGGCCGTCGGCATTGGAAGAGCGGACCCCGACGGTGTAGCTGACGTAGCCGTAGGGAAAGGCCCCGCTATGCAGGGCAAAGCCGGCATCGGGTTTGGGAAAGCGCGTGAACAGGCCGTCGGCCAGCATGGCTCTGGCACCCGCAACCACTTCCTCGGCGGGCTGGGCGATGAACATCAGCGTGCCCTTCCACTGGTCCTTCAGCCCGACCAGCGTCTTCGCCGTTCCGACCCAGCTCGCCATGTGGATGTCGTGGCCGCAGCTATGGGCGACAAAGGTTTCGCGCTCCTGCCAGATGGTCTTGTCGCGGCTTGCGTAGGGCAGGCCGGTTTTCTCCTCCATCGGCAGCGCGTCAAGCTCGGTGCGCACCATGATGGTCGGACCGTCGCCATTTTTGTAGAGCGCAACCAGCCCGGTCTTGCCGACCTTCTCTGTAACCTCGAAGCCGATCGCGCGCATCTCGGCGGCGAGTCTTGCGGCGGTCTTCTCCTCCTGGAAGGCGATCTCGGGATGGGCGTGGATGTCCTTGTAGAGCGCATCGAGTTTTGGATATTCGCTCTCGAAGGAGGTCTCGATCGATTGCTTCAGGCTTGCGACGTCGAACTCCGCATGCGCCGGCAGCGCAACCATGCTGCCCAAGACAAATGCGACGAGCAGGGGCTTTGCAAACCGCATGGTCAGACCTCCCTTGGCTTTTTTCCCTCACTGAGAATATCGCGGTGCATCCGGCCGCCGTAGAAATGGAAGAACGGCACGAAAGCATCATGCCGCAGCGGCCCGAACGTTGGCAAGCACACGCGAAAAATCGCAAGCGAAGCACAGGCACACGGTGTGGCTGGTCATCATTGGACTACCGGAAGCTAGAGTGGAAGCATTATGTTGGCAACTGGTAGCGTGGGAGGCGCGCGTACGCCGCCGTCATCGAACGCGCCCTGATCTATGTGCACATGCCTGGTCGAGAGAAGCCATGGACCGCATCGACGCGATGAAAGTATTTGTGTCGGCGGTCGACGAGGGAAGTCTGGCCGGCGCCGGACGGCGGCTGGGGCGGTCGCCGGCCGCGGTGAGCCGGGCGATCGCGTTTCTTGAAACTCATGTCGGCACTGAACTCCTGCATCGCACAACGCGGTCGCTGAAGCTGAGCGAGGCCGGTGAGCGCTATGTTGCGAGCTGCCGGCGCGTGCTGGCCGAGCTCGAGGAAGCGGATATCGCCGCAGCCGGCGAGCGCGCCGCGCCGCGGGGCACGCTTACGATCACCGCGCCCGTCATCACCGGCGAGGACGTGTTGCGGCCCGTGCTCGACGCATTCATGAACGACTATCCGACGGTGTCGGTCCGGCTGCTTCTCCTGGACCGGCCGGTGAACCTGATCGACGAGGGCATCGACGTCGCGCTGCGCATCGCGCATCTGGCGGATTCGAGCTTCGTGGCGATCCGGCTCGGCGAAGTCCGCCGCGTGGTCGCGGCCTCGCCATCCTACCTGGCGCGAAATCCGGCCATCAATGGGCCTGCCGACCTGGCAGAGCACCAGATCGTCTCGATGACGCATTTCGGTCAGGACTCCTGGAGCTTCCCGCCTCTGAAAAACTCCTCGGTGCCCAGAACAGTGCAGTTCACGCCGAGGCTGGTCGTCAACACCGTGCGCGCCGCGGTCGCGTCCGCTGCGGAAGGACACGGCGTGACGCGGCTGTTCTCCTATCATATCGCCGAGGAGATCCGAAGCGGGCGCTTGCGGATCATCCTTGGCAAGGACGAATACCCGCCCTTGCCGGTGCACCTGCTCGCACCGCAAGGACGGTTTTCCGTGCCTAAGGTGCGCGCCTTCGTCGATTTCGCGGTGCCGCGGCTGAAGCGCTATTTCGAACGGCTGTCGCGCGAAGCCAAGGACAGCGCCGCAACCATTCGTTCGCGGCGCGGAAGAGTGTCTGCCGAGTAGCGCGTATTCGCTCCGCAGGTTGATCTGCCTAGCTTGCCTTCATGAGCGCCGATAGGGCGCAAGCGGCGGTGTCGCCGCTTCAGCGATCATGGAGGCCCGTCATGGGTGCAGAACAAAAGGTTGCCATCATTACCGGCGCGTCGCAGGGCATCGGCGCTGATCTCGTCAATGGATATCGGAACCGCAATTTTCGTGTGGTCGCAAGCTCCCGCTCGATCAAGCCATCGTCCGATCCTGATATCCTGACGGTGGCGGGCGACATCGCCGATCCCAGGACTGCCGAGCGCATCGTCGGTCAGGCGCTCGAGCGCTTCGGCCGCATCGACACGCTGGTCAACAACGCCGGCATCTTCATCGCCAAGCCGTTCACCGACTACACCGATGAAGATTACGCTTCGATACTCGGCATCAATCTCAACGGCTTCTTCCATCTCACCAGGCGCGTCGCGCGCGAGATGCTGAAGCAGGGCTCGGGGCACATCGTCCAGATCACGACCAGCCTGGTGGATCATGCCAACAGCAGCGTTCCCTCGGTGCTCGCCTCACTCACCAAGGGTGGATTGAACGCGGCAACCAAGTCGCTTGCGATCGAATATGCAGCCAAGGGCATCCGCGTCAACGCGGTCTCGCCCGGCGTGATCAAAACGCCGATGCATGGGCGCGAGACCTACGATTTCCTCGCCAAGCTGCATCCGGTCGGGCGGATGGGCGAGAGCCGCGACATCGTCGATGCCGTGCTCTATCTCGAAAGCGCGGGCTTCGTCACCGGCGAGATCCTGCATGTCGATGGCGGCCAGAGCGCCGGTCACTAATTCGAGCGCTAGAGCATTTTCGGTTCTGATTGAATCAGAACCGAAGCTCTAGATTCTCGTTTTGACGCGTTTTCTTCACGCGAACCGGTGTCCACTTCGCTCGAAAACGCTTTAGTCAGCCATCGCCGTCGGCGATGGCTGGCATCAGAACTAACCATTTCCCTTTCGAGCAGCGAGGCTGCTTAACCCATGTCGATGTCAAGCACCCACGCTCACCGTCACCCGCATTCAGCGGCGGCCAATCATCATCATGAAGGCGGACCGGTCTGGCTGTCGGCTGCGGCTGGGCTTTGCGCCTCGCTGGTCGGTCTCGGATTGGCGCGCTTCGCCTACACGCCGCTGATCCCGGCGCTGATCGCGGCAAAATGGTTCAGTCCGGCGGATGTCGTCTATCTCGGCGCTGCCAATCTTGCGGGCTATCTGGCCGGCGCGATTATCGCGCGCGAGGTCGGGGCCCGCGCCGGGCCGGTGCGCTCGTTGCGCGCCATGATGGTGCTTGCATCGCTCTGCTGCTTTGCCTGCTCGGTGCCGATCTCTTTCGCCTGGTTCTTCGTGTGGCGCTTCCTTGCCGGCTTGTCCGGAGGCGTGATCATGGTGCTCGCGGCGTCGACGATCCTGCCGCACACGCCGCCGAACAAGAAGGGCGTGGTCGGCGGCGTGATCTTCGCCGGCGTGGGCCTCGGCGTTGCGGCGTCCGGCACGCTCGTGCCGCTGTTGCTGCGGCAAGGGCTGCAAGAAACCTGGTATGGAATTGGGATCTTGTCCGTGCTGTTGACCCTGGCGAGCTGGAAGGCCTGGCCGGCCGAGGTCCGTGGCGCGAAAACGCTCGCCCACCATCACGTCGCGCCGCGGCCGCGATCACTGGCGATCCGCGCGCTGTATGCGGAATATGGCCTCAACGCCTTGGCGCTGGTGCCGCACATGGTCTTCCTGGTCGACTTCGTGGCGCGCGGGCTCGGGCAGGGGATTCTGGCTGCTTCACAATACTGGGTGCTCTATGGCATCGGCGCGATCGCCGGCCCGCTCGTGACCGGGCATCTCGCCGACCGCGCAGGCTTCGGCCCGGCGCTGCGCGTCGCCTTCCTGGTGCAGGCGGTCGCAATCGTGCTGCCTGCGGTCAGCGTGGCTCCGGCGGCGATGATCGTCTCGAGCGTGATCGCTGGCGCCTTCACCCCCGGCATCGTGCCGCTGACGCTCGGCCGCATCCATGAGCTCGTTCCGCACAACAGCGCCGCGCAGGGCGCGGCCTGGGCGCAAGCGACCACGAGCTTCGCGCTGTTTCAGGCCGGCGGCGCGTACGGCCTGTCCTACTGCTTCGAGCAGACCGGCGGCAACTACGCGCTCCTGTTCATGATCGGCGCAGCCGCCATCACCGCCGCTCTCGCCGTCGATCTCGTGGTCGGCCTATTGGGCGATCGCGCGCGCTCGTAGTGCTACCTACCAGCTCTTTTGGGCTCTTGTAGCCCGGATGGAGCGAAGCGCAATCCGGGATTGCTGCGGCTGGCGATACTGTTCCCGGATTACGCTTCGCTCCATCCGGGCTACGGGACTGTGAGATTCGGCTATCCCCCGTAGCTCTGCACCAGGCTGCCGGCGACCAGCGACCAGCCGTCGACCAACACGAAGAAGATCAGCTTGAACGGCAGCGACACCACGACCGGCGGCAGCATCATCATGCCCATCGACATCAGGACCGAGGCGACCACGAGGTCGATGATGAGGAAGGGGAGGAACAACAAAAAGCCGATCTCGAAGGCGCGCTTCAGTTCGGAGATCATGAAGGCGGGCACCAGGATGCGCAGCGACATCTCGTCCGGCGTCGCCGGCGGCGGCTCGCCGGAGAGATCCATGAACAGCTTGAGGTCCTTCTCGCGCACGTTCTTCTGCATGAAGCCGCGCAAAGGGACGGAGGCGCGCTGCAGCGCTTCCTCGACGCCGATCTGGTTGGCGACCAGCGGGCGGATGCCGTCGTCATAGGATTTCTGCAGCACCGGGCCCATCACGAACGCGGTCAGGAACATCGCCAGCGCGATGATCACCGAGTTGGGCGGCGCGGTCGCGGTGCCGAGCGCGGTGCGGAGCAGCGACAGCACCACGACGATGCGCGTGAACGACGTCATCATGATCAGGATCGACGGCGCGATCGAGAGCACCGTGAGCAGCGCGATCAATTGGATCGCGCGCTCGGTGACGCCGCCATTGCCCTGGCCGAGATTGATGCTGATGTCCTGCGCAAGCGCAGGCGCCGCCAGCGAGCTGGCGGTGATCAGGACGGCGGTGAATAAAACTCTACGCGGGAACTTCGGCGGCCTCACGAAGGGTTCTTCGGGCGGCCCAGCAGGGAGGCCATCTCGTCTTCGAGATTCTCAAAGCCGCTCTTCTGCGGCGCGGGCGGGGGCGAGGGTTCGCTGCGTGCGGGGCGCGGCGCGGGTGCCGGCTCGGGCGCGACCGGCGGCGCGGCGGCTTCGCTCGGCGGACGGCGCAGCGCGGCCTCGAGCCGCTGCGCCATCTCGGCGAGATTGGCGTCGGCGCTGGACGTATCCGGTGGCGGCGGAGGAGACGGAGGCGGGGGCGGTGGCGGCGGTGCCGCAGCGCGCTCGGGGGTGCGGAGCGGCGCGACCTTCGGCTCGGTCGTGCGCGGCGGGCGCGGGATCAGGGGCTCGGAACGCTCGGTGCGGGGCACGCGCGGCGGGATCGGCTCGGGCCGCGGTTCGGTCCGCTCGGGACGGCTGCCGATCGGCTCCGGCGCGAAGCCGGCGAGCGGATCGCGTCGCTCCGGCAGCGGCGGCGCCGCCGGACGGCGCAGCTCTTCGGCGAAAGACGGGCGCGCAGGCCGCGGCGGCGGCTCTGGCATCGTCGGCTCCGGAGTGTCGAAAATATCGGTGCGGGCGCTTTCGGCCTCCGCCCAGGCGGTATCCGGAAGTGGCGCTACCCGCGGTGGCGGCTCGGCGCTGGCGACCACCGGACGTGGTGGCGCCTGATCGCGGGCCGCCATCGCGCGCACGATGTTGGGTTCGACGACGATGTCGGTGGGGCCGCCAATCATCAGCAGATGCTCGACATTGTCGCGCCGCACCAGCACGAGGCGTCGTCGTCCATCGACCGCGGCCGCATCGATCACCGCCAGCCGCGGCATCCGCCCGCGATTGGTGTTGGCCCCGAGGCGATTGCCTGCAAAGCGTCGCACCAGCCACGCGGCCAGGCCGATCAGCGCCAATACGGCGATGAACGCAAAGAGGAACCACAGGATCTGCATATTACTGTCCCCGGCCATCTGGCCCTGCTTTCATGCTGGCTTAGACGGATGCGGGCTGAAGCGATCCGATCAGCGAATCACGCCCGAGATCAGCCTTATTTCTTAATTCCCCACGGCAGTCACGCCGCCCATGTTTACTAATAGACCAAGAATCGATTGTTCCAAAACGACTTCTGAGCCCGCCCACGCGCGCTGGTTAACGCAGCCATCGTGGCGAAAATGTGCACTTTCGGATGATTCGGAGGTTGCCACCGGACCTGCCACGACCTCCCGGAACAATTTAACCAGCCGTTAACCATACACCGGGCAAATTCTGCCTACCTCCGGGATGGCCCCAGAGGTTAACGGGGGCACGGCGATGTCCGTCAACGATCTACCGATCCTGTCGGCGCTGCGCACCAAGATGCAGTGGCATCAGGAGCGCCAGCGGGTGCTCGCCGAGAACGTTTCCAATTCCGACACGCCGAACTTCAAGCCGCGCGACCTGGTCGAGCCGACCTTCGACCGCAATGGTGCGACCGTCGGCGGATCGATGGGCACGCTGCCGATGATGCGGACCACATCCGGCCATATCGCGGCGTCCGGCGCGCCGGAAAATTTCGACCATGACGGCGGCAAGAACGCCTTCATGACCAGGCCGGCCGGCAACGCCGTCAACCTGGAAGAGCAGATGCTGAAGGTCTCCGCCAACCAGATGGACTATGCGGCGGTGACCTCGCTCTACAGCCGCAGCCTCGGGCTGATCAAAACCGCCATCGGCAGGCGCTGACGGGTTTCTAGGGAGGAAGGATCATGGCCGACGATGGAAGCGATTTCGCCCGCTCGATGACGATCGCCACCTCCGGCCTGCGCGCGCAGGCCGGGCGGATGCGGGTGATCTCGGAAAACATCGCCAACGCCGATTCGACGGCGCAGACCGCGGGCGGCGATCCCTACCGCCGCAAGGTGCCGACCTTCTCTTCCGCGCTCGACCGCACGCTGGACGCCAAGGTGGTGACGCTCGGCCGGGTCCGGCCCGACCAGTCGGCGTTCCGCGTCAAATACGAGCCGAGCAATCCGGCGGCGGATGTGGCCGGCAACGTGAAATATCCCAACGTCAATCCGCTGGTCGAAATGACCGACATGCGCGACGCCCAGCGCTCCTATGAGGCGAACCTCAACATCATCAGCGCCACGCGGCGGATGATCCAGCGCACACTCGATATCCTCAAGTCCTAAAGAAACAGGAAGCGATCCAACATGGCCACACCGACAGTTGCCGCCAACGCCTATGCCAGCCTCGCCCGCATGATGGAGCGGGGCGGCGCCGAGAAGGGCGGCGAGACCGCAGGCCCCTCGTTCGGCGCGCTGGTAAAGGAAGCCATCGGCAGCGTCATGGATGCCGGCCGCAAGTCCGACGCCCAGACCGTGGCGATGACCGCGGGCCGGGCCAATGTGATGGACGTGGTGACCGCGGTCGCGGAGACCGACGTCGCGGTCTCGACCCTGGTGTCGGTGCGGGACCGGGTGATCCAGTCGTATGAAGACATCATGAAGATGCCGATTTGATTGGGGCGAATAGGGAGTGGCGAATAGCGAATAGCGAATAGGGGAAGAGGTGTGATCCATTCGCTATTCGCCACTCGCCATTCGCATCCAACGCAAGTAACTGCAAAGCGAGAAACCAAATGACCGGTGCTGAAACCCTCGACGTGGCGCGCGATGCGATCTGGACCATCGTGGTGGTGTCGTCACCCCTGATGATCGTCGGCCTCGTGGTCGGCGTGATCGTGTCGCTGTTCCAGGCGCTGACACAGATCCAGGAGCAGACGCTGATCTATGTGCCGAAGATCATCGCGATCTTTGTGACGCTGCTACTCGCGCTGCCGTTCATGGCGGATTCGATGCACGCCCACATGATGCGGATATCGTCGCGAATCATCGGCGGTTGATGCACTAATGTCCCGGCCCTGACAGTCGCGGCAGGCGGGGTTGCGAATGTCAGGGCCGAAGGGACATTAGCAAGATCATTTTTTTTGCAGTGCGATGTATTTGACATTCGCATGGAGGAATCGCGGAAAATGCCGATGCGAATGTCAAATACATCGCACTGTGCGTGAGTCATGCGCATCGACATATCCCTGCTGCCGGCGCTTGCCGCGACCTTCGTGCTGGTGTTTGCCCGCATGGGCGCGATGGTGATGCTGCTGCCGGGATTCGGCGAGAGCAATATCCCGGCGCGGATCAAGCTTGGGATCGCACTGCTGCTGACTTTGATCATCCTGCCGCTGCACCGTGCTGACTACCATGTCGACATCACGTCGGTGACGTCGCTGATGGTGCTGATGGTGCACGAGATCGTCATCGGCATCGTGCTCGGGGCGACCGCGCGCGTGACGCTGTCGGCGCTCGCGGTCGCGGGCTCGGTGATCGCCCAGCAGCTCGGGCTCGGCTTCGTCACCGCGATCGATCCGACGCAGGGCCAGCAGGGCCAGCTCATCGGCAACTTCCTCACCATTCTCGGCATGACGCTGTTGTTTGCGACCGACACCCATCATCTGGTGCTCGCGGCGCTGAACGAGAGCTACAAGATCTTCTCGCCGGGCGCCTTGATGCCGACCGGCGACGTGGCGGCGCTGGCGACGCGCGCCTTCGCCGAGGCCTTCAAGATCGGCTTGCAACTGTCGGCGCCGTTTCTCGTTTTCGGTCTCGTCTTCAATATCGGGCTTGGCGTGCTGGCGCGGCTGATGCCGCAGATGCAGGTCTATTTCGTCGGCGTGCCGCTCTCGATCCTCGCCGGGTTCCTGATCTTCGCCGTGGTGCTCGCGGCGATGATGGGGACCTATCTCGAATACTTCATCGGCGTCATGCACCAACTGACGCCGCTGAAATAGGGAGCCGCCATGGCCGAGGATAGCGACGACAAAACAGAAGACCCTACGCAAAAACGTCTCGATGACGCACATGCGAAGGGCGATGTCGCCAAGAGCCAGGAGGTCAACACCTGGTTCGTGATCGCCGGCGGCACGCTGGTGCTGTCGACCTTCTCGACCTCGACGGCAGCAGGCATCCTGACGCCGCTGCGCAACCTGATCGCCAATTCCTGGATGATCAGGACCGACGGCCCGGGGCTATTGTCGCTGATGCAGACGCTGGGCATCGCTGTCATCGCGGCAATCGGCGTGCCGCTCCTGATGCTGATGCTGGCGGCGATTGCCGGCAACATGATCCAGCACCGCCTGGTGTGGTCGGCGGAGTCGCTGACGCCGAAATTCAGCAAGATCTCGCCCGGCGCCGGCTTCAAGCGCATTTTCGGCAAGCAGGCGGCGGCGAATTTCCTCAAGGGCATCTTCAAGGTCGTCGCGCTCGGCGCGGTCATGACCGCGGTGCTGTGGCCGGAGTGGCACCGGCTGGAATCGCTGCTTAGGATCGACGTCGCCTCGATCCTGCCCGCCACCACCAGCCTGACCTTGCACCTGATGGGCGCGGTGGTGGCGATGCTCGCCGCGGTCGCCATCGCCGACTACTTCTTCCAGTACCGGCAATGGTACGAGCGGCAGAAGATGTCGGTGCAGGAGATGAAGGAGGAGTTCAAGCAGTCGGAAGGCGATCCGCACATCAAGGGGCGCATCCGCCAGTTGCGGCAGCAGCGCATGAAGAAGCGGATGATAGCCTCGGTTCCCAAGGCGAGCGTGATCATCACCAACCCGACCCACTATTCGGTGGCGCTCGCCTACGACCGCAACATGCAGGCACCGGTCTGCGTTGCCAAGGGCGTCGACATCATCGCCTTCAAGATCAGGGAGATCGCCAAGGATCACGACATCCCGATCGTCGAGAACGTGCCGCTGGCCCGCGCGCTCTATGCAACCGTCGATATCGACGAGGAAATTCCGGTCGAACACTATCACGCGGTCGCCGAAATCATCGGCTACGTCATGGGCCTGAAGCGGCGCGGGCTGTCGGGACAGCGAAGCTGACGCGGGATGGGGCTCCGGGAATGGAACGAAAGCGGCCTGAGATGGGCTTAACCTGGGAAATAGCGGCCTGATGGACTTGCGCTCCAAGCTCCGATTGAGGCACTCAGGAGGGCGGGCGAATCTGCACGCCTTCACCGCCGACGGGCAGTTTCCTTCAATGACCGCCGAGACCGATCACAACCAAGCTGCCGAGCCGTTCGTGGCCCACGAACCGGCGCGGCGGAGCGGCAGCATCGTCCTGGTGCTGCTGGTGGCGGCCGGCCTCGTCGCGGTGGCGATCGCGCTGATGACGATCGGCCGCGCCCAGGCGCAGCCCTATATCGTCGGTGTGCTGGCGCTCTTGGCCATGGTCGGGCTGTTCAGCCTGTTCGCCTTTGCCGCCGGAATCGTCCGTTTCTCGGACCGTTCCACCGACGATCCCGTGATGGGCCGGATCGCCAACCACGCCTATGACGGGCTGGCGGTCACGGATTCGCACGGGCACGTGGTCTATTCCAACGCCGCCTATCTCGCGCTGACGGGCGCGGCGAGCCCGCAGGAGGTTCGGCCGGTCGAGCGCGTCTTCATCGGCAATCCGGATGTCTCCGAGGCCGTGTTCCGCCTGCTCAAGGCCGCGCGCGAAGGCAAGCGGCAGCAGGAGGAGGTCCGCATCGCCGGCCATGACGGCCTGCGTGGACGGTGGCTCAGGATGCGGGTGCGCCCGCTCGGCCAGAGCAAGCGCGAACAGAAATATGCGGTGTGGTCGATCGCCGACATCACCCGCGACCGCGAGCGCCAGGAGGACGTCTTCAAGGAATTGCAGCACGCGATCGAATATCTCGATCACGCGCCTTGCGGTTTCTTCTCGGTCACTCCGTCCGGCGAGATCGCCTATGTCAACGCGACGCTCGCGAACTGGCTCGACTACGACCTCGCCGAGATCGGCTCGGGCGGCTTGAAGCTCACCGACATCGTGTCCGGCGACGGCGCAGCGCTGCTGACCTCGATCGTGCCGGCGCCGAGTGAGGTGAAGACCGAAGTCTTCGACATCGATCTCAGGATGCGGAGCGGCAAGCCGATGCCGGTGCGGCTCTATCACAAGCTCGCCTTCGGCGCCGACGGCACGCCCGGGGCCTCGCGCACGCTCGTCATCAGCCGCGCCCGCGACGAGCATCACGATCCCGAACGCGCCGCCGAAGTCCGCTTCATGCGCTTCTTCGACCACACGCCGATGGCGATCGCGACCGTCGATCGCAGCGGCAATGTCGTGCGGGCCAATGCGCGCTACGCCAAGCTGGCGCAAAGCCTGAATGCGGAAGGCTCCGCCGCCAAGTCGATCTTCCGCGCAGTCCATCCGCGCGACCGCAGCCTGGTGATCGCGGCGATCAACCAGGCGGCCGAGGGCAGGGGCGACATCGCACCCGTCGACGTCATGCTCGACGGCGCCAAGGAACGCTGGGGCCAGTTCTTTATTACTGCAGTCGACGAGGACGACCGCGACGCGGAAGCCGCAATCGTCTACATGCTCGAGACCACCGAGCGGCGCACGCTGGAAAACCAGATCAATCAGTCGCAGAAGATGGACATGGTCGGCCAATTGGCCGGCGGCATCGCGCACGATTTCAACAACGTGCTCTCAGCCATCATGATGGCGAACGATTTCCTGTTGAACGCGCACAAGCCGACCGATCCGTCGTTCCAGGACATCATGCAGATCAAGCAGAACGCGACCCGCGCGGCGACGCTGGTGCGGCAACTGCTCGCCTTCTCGCGGCGCCAAACGCTGCGGCCGCAGGTGCTGGATCTCGGCGACGCATTGAGCGACCTGACCATGCTGCTGCGCCGGCTGATCGGCGAGAAGGTGAAGCTCGACCTCGTGCACGGGCGCGACCTCTGGCCGGTGAAGGTCGATGTCTCCCAGTTCGAGCAGGTGGTCGTCAACCTCGCCGTCAACGCGCGCGACGCGATGCCTGATGGCGGCAAGCTAATCATCAAGACCCAAAATGTCGCGGCAGAGGAAGCGGGCCAGCTCGCCTACAAGGGCCTGCCGGCGGCGGACTATGTGCGGATCGACATCACCGATACCGGCACCGGCATTCCGCTTGAGATCATCGACAAGATCTTCGAGCCGTTCTTCTCGACCAAGGAGGTTGGCAAAGGCACGGGGCTCGGCCTGTCGACGGTCTACGGCATCGTCAAGCAGACCGGCGGCTTCGTATATGTCGATTCCTCGCCCGGCGAGGGCACCACCTTCCGCATCTTCCTGCCGCGCCACCGGCCCGAGCAGGAGGTCGCGCCGGAGCCGCAGCCGACCAATGGCGCGGCCAAGGAGACCGCAGCCGAGCCGCCGAAACCAAAACCCGACCTGACCGGGCAGGGCACGATCCTTTTGGTCGAGGACGAGGACGGCCTGCGTTCACTGAACGCCCGCGGCCTGCGCTCGCGCGGTTACAGCGTGATCGAGGCGTCCAACGGCATTGAGGCGATGGAAGCGCTCGACGAGAAGAATGGCGAGATCGACCTCGTCGTCTCCGACGTGGTGATGCCCGAGATGGACGGCCCGACGCTCTTGAAGGAGATGCGCAGCCGCAATCCGGATCTGAAGATCATCTTTGTCTCCGGCTATGCCGAGGATGCGTTCGAGAAGAGCCTGCCGGAAAACCAGCAATTCGCCTTCCTGCCGAAGCCGTTCACGCTGACGCAGCTCGTCGCGGCCGTGAAGGAGACGATGGCGCCGTGACGATAGCTGTGCCTATGAGCAGAAACGAGTCGATTTAACCCAGTAACGTGTCCCCAGCACGTCGTAGCACCGGCGGTCGTGAACCCCTGCTCGCCGAACGTTCGGTCCGGCCTGAAAGCCGACATGTAACGCAAGTCTGACTTTTGACCCAGCTGACACTGGAAGCGGAGGACGCTGGCGTGCCCGGTAGTAGCGCGCTGACCGGCAAGAGTGTCTTCAATGCGTCAGCGTTTCTACCTCATCTAAAGCGGGCATATCCGCTGAAGGCCCTTGATCTAGCGCAACGCCCACGCATTTTACGAAGGGGCAGGCTTAGTGGAGAACGTCCATGAAGCAGATGAGCTTGAGGACATTTGCGATTGCGACCTCGGCCTTCGCGTGCGCTACGTTGCTCTCGTTCAGCTGGTCTGAACAGCGCGGCGTCTCGCTGTCAGTTGAGGGCGCGCAGGCGCGGATCGGTCGCCCATTGACCCCCCTAAGCGGTGCCGGCGTTGCGCGTCGCCATTACCGGCGGGCTGCGTACGGCTACGGTGCCGGTGTGGTCGGTGCTGGCCTGGCGGCCGGCGCGATTGGGACGGCCGCGGTAGCGGCCACCTCACCTTATGGGTACTATGGTGGTGGCCCATATGCAGGCACTGGTTGGGGCTACTATGGCGGCTACCCCGGCAACTATTACGGCAGTTATGGCTACCCTGGCGGCTATTACGGCGGCTACGCCAACCGCAGCTACGTCACCGGACGGCCAACGCTGTTTCCGCGCTACTACGGCGGCAGTTATGCCGCTGGCGGCTACCCTGTTGGCTATTACGGCGGCTACGCCAACCGCAGTTACGTCACCGGACGACCAACACTGATTCCGCGCTACTATGGCGGCTATGGTCAGTACTACGGCAGCCCGAATAACAGAGGCGGCTTGGTTGGCGGCGACGACGCAGGGACCTACAGTCCCTAAGACTGGCACCGCGTTTCTAGCCGGCATCTGAATAGGCGTTTGCGCTCTCAAGCGGGCGCGAACCCCGTTCCCGCCATCCGCGTGACCACTTCTGCCGCAGCACGACAGCACCGCGGTGATCAGTTAACTAGCGATGGGGCACGACTGCTTATGTGAAGGGTTCGGATGCCGGCCGCCGAATTCGCGGATCAAAGTTCTCCGGCCCCAGATGTGGGCTCGTGCGCCACTAAGGGCGACAATCCTGTTTTGGGCGACTTCAACAGGAGAGTAACAATGATCAGGTTATTTGCTGTTGCCTTCGCACTGGCCTTGGCGTCATCAGCGCAGGCCATGCCTCTAGTACCCCTCCAACAGCCGGACGAGATTGTCATTCAAGTCCGCGAAGCATGCGGTCCAGGTATGCGCCGCACTGCGAATGGTGTTTGCATCAGGACTCGCACCCGACGTGCCGCAAGCAGGTGCGCTCGCGGAGTAACTTGCTAACCTCGCGCGGCCGCCGCGAGGCGGCCTTTCTCTTTTCCCGCTGGGCCTGCCTCACGGATAGCATCCTGGAGCGCCTCGCTCCGGTCGCAATGACAGGGTTAAGAAGCTGCAAAAACCCGTGGAAAGACGGGCTTTTGTCACATCCCCGCGACTGAGGGCCGCAGTGGTTGTTCCCGTTTACGGCTTCCCTTTTGGGCAGCCGTGCCCATCTTAGTGCCACTTTCTCCATTCTGGGGATTCAAGGAAACACAGATGAATTTCACGCAACACACGCGCGGAATTGTTCGGGCCATCGCCGTGGCGATCGCGCTGGCGCTGCCTCTGACGGCTATCGGCATCTCGGCGGCTGACGCCCGCGCCGGCGGCGGCTTCGGCTCGGGTTCCCGTGGCTCGCGGAGCTTCTCCGCGCCGCCCAGCACCAACACGGCGCCGGGCATGACGCAACCGCTCAACCGCACCTATAGCCAGCCGGGCACCGGCATGAACTCGCCGGCCGTGAATTCGGGCGGCATGTTCAACCGGGGCGGCATGGGCCGCGGTCTGCTCGGCGGCCTCGCCGCGGGCTTCCTCGGCGCCGGCCTGTTTGGCCTGCTGTTCGGTGGCGGCCTGTTCTCGGGTCTCGGCGGCCTGTCGTCGATCCTCGGCCTGTTGCTGCAGATCGGCCTGATCGTGCTGGTGGTGCGGCTGGCGATGTCGTGGTGGCAGCGCCGCCAGACAACGGCCGCCGCCTACGCCGGCGGACCTGCAGCCGGTGTCGGCCCGCAGCCGAACTATCGCACGGGCATGGGCTTCGGGCTTGGTTCTGCCAGCGCGCCGCTGGAGATTGCGCCGGCCGACTATGAGGCCTTCGAGCGCCTGCTCAGCGAGATCCAGGCTGCATGGTCGAACGAGGATGTCGGCAAGCTGCACACGCTCGCGACGCCCGAGATGGTCTCCTACTTCTCGAAGGACCTGGAGGAGAACAAGGCTCGCAACGCCGTCAACAAGGTGACGAATGTGAAGCTGCTGCAGGGCGATCTTGCCGAAGCCTGGCGCGAGGGCGAGTCCGATTACGCCACGGTGGCGATGCGGTTCTCGCTGGTCGACCAGACGCTCGACCGTACCACCGGCCGGCCGGTCGCCGGCAGCGAGCAGCCGCAGGAAGTGACGGAGGTCTGGACCTTCGTGCGCCGGCGCGGCAGCGACTGGGAGCTCTCGGCGATCCAGCAGGCGAACTGATCGTCCGCCAGATAACGTAACATCGAGGCGCTGCGGTTCATTCCGCAGCGCCTTTTGCTTTTGCGCGGGTCATTTCGCGGTCACAGCGCCGGAATAATGGGTACGGCTACGGGTTGATCTCAGAAGCCAAAGACAATCGGGAGGAGCAAATGAAGATTGGTGCCAGCATCTTCGTGCCGACATGTTTCGCACTCGCCGCTTTCGCGGTGCAACCGGCGCAGGCGCAGTCGGCCAACGCGAGCTTCTTCCTGACCAGCAACGGCATCGGCAATGGCGGCAATCTCGGTGGGCTTGCGGGCGCCGACAATCATTGCCAGACGCTGGCGCAGGCGGCGGGCTTTGGCGCGCCGAAAACCTGGCACGCCTATCTGTCGACACAGGCGGCCGACGGCCAGCCGGCCGTGAACGCGCGCGATCGTATCGGCAAAGGGCCGTGGCAGAATGTGAAGGGTGTGGTGGTCGCCAAGGACGTCGCCGACCTCCACAGCGCCGGCAACAATCTCACCAAGCAGACCGCGCTTTCTGAAAAAGGCGAGGTCATCAACGGCCGCGGCGACACGCCGAATCGTCACGACGTGCTGACCGGCTCACAAGCGGACGGCACGGCGTTTGCCGTCGGCGAGGATCGCACCTGCAAGAACTGGACGAGCAGCACGCAGGGCACCGCCATCGTCGGCCATTCCGACCGGATCGGCCTGCGCGACGACGAGCCGTCGAAATCCTGGAACTCGTCGCATCCCTCGCGCGGCCCCGACGGCGGCTGCTCGCAGGCCGACCTCAGGAGCACCGGCGGCGACGGCTTGCTGTACTGCTTCGCCGTGAACTGAAGCTGGTGAATCCCAAGCCGCCTGCCGAGCGTCAGGCGGCTTTCTTCTTGGTGGCTTTCTTCTTCGCTACCTTCTTGGGAGCAGCTTTCTTCTTCGCCACATAGGCCGCGACTTTCTTCGACGAATGGCCCACGGCGGCGACGGCGGCCTTCAGCCTGGCCGGCGTGACTTTGAACTTCTTGGACCAATAGCGCACTTCATAGGGCTCGCTTACCGCAATCCGCGCACGGTCCGCGGCGAGGTGCTTCTGCTCCTTGAAGTAAGCCTCCACCTTCTTGGCGGAATGTCCGACTTTCTTGACGGCGGATTTCAGCTTGGCCGGCGTAACCTTGAACTTCTTCGACCAGTACGCGACCTCATAAGCCTCGCCCAACGCGATCCGTGCGCGATCAGCGCGGCCGCGTTTCTTCTTGCTATCCGCCATCACATTCTCCTGTCCGATCGGGAATCGGATGTTCCAAGACCGGAACAGGCTAACATCGTCGCGCGCGCTTTCAAACAATTGCGATCAGGCGGCTGCGGAGCGCGGGCCACAGGAGTGTGGTATTGCCGTGAGCCTGTCGCAGGGAGGCATCGTCAATGCGTTATCAACTCTATTACTGGCCCGACATCCAGGGCCGCGGCGAGTATGTGCGGCTCGCGCTGGAGGATGCGCATGCCGATTATGACGATGTCGCGCGCGGCGCGGGCGGCACAAGCGCGATGATGTCGATGATGCAAGCGGGCAAGGGCACACCGCCCTTCGCGCCGCCGTTCCTCAAAGCCGGCAAGCTCGTGATCGGGCAGACCGCCAACATCCTCTTCTTTCTCGGCGCGCGCCATGGCCTGGCGCCGAAGGCGGAAGCGGGGCGGCTTTGGGTGCATCAAATGCAGCTCACGATCGCCGATCTCGTGCTGGAGGTTCACGACACCCATCATCCGCTCGGGCCGAGCCTCTATTACGAGGACCAGAAGGCGCCGGCGAAAAAGCGTACCGCGGAATTCTGGAAGGAGCGCGTGCCGAAATTCACAGGCTATTTCGAAGACATCGTGGCGGCGAATGGCGGCGCTTACGTCACCGGCCGCCGCGTCACCTATGTCGATCTGTCGCTGTTCCAGATCGTCGAGGGCCTGCGCTACGCCTTTCCGAAGCACATGCAGGCGTTCGAGGAGAACATTCCCCGCCTGATCGAATTGCGTGATCGCGTCGCCGAGCGGCCCGACATCAAGACCTATCTGGCAAGCGAGCGGAGGATTCCGTTCAACGAGCAGGGCATCTTCCGCCACTATAAGGAATTGGACCTGTAGTGCGATCTATCCGTCATGGCCGGGCATGACGGCGCGTAGGGTGGGCAAAGCGAAGCGTGCCCACCGTCAAGCTCACCGCTCGTAATGGTGGGCACGCTCCGCTTTGCCCACCTACGACACCACCATCCTACGGCGCTGTCTTACAGATTCTTCCCGTCGAACGGCGTCATTGCGAGCTTCGACAGTTCGATGCCGTCGATGCAGCTCACGTTCAGCGCCACCACATCGGTGCCATCGGGCTTCTTGCCGTAGGCAAACACCTCGGCGCCGCAATCGAGGCAGAATTGATGGCGGATGGCGTGCTTGTTGAAGAGATATTCCTTCAAATTCTCCTCGCCGGCGCGGAGCTGAAAACTCCTCGGCGGCAGGAAGGTGAAATGCAGGCCCTTTTTGGTGCAGATCGAGCAGTTGCAATTGGTCACCACCGCGAGATCGGAGGTGCATTCGAAGCGCACCTGTCCGCAATGGCAGCCGCCGGTATAGGTTTTGCTGTCAGGCATGACTCTTCCTCACCGCATCCGGGGAATGCATGATAACGCAGCGGCTCGGCGCGGTCAGCAGGTCCCGGGCCGCGGAAGCGCTATTCGTCCTTGCCGCGGGTGATCGCGATCGACGCCTCGGTCTTGGTACGCGTGCATTCCATGTTGAGGCGGCGGAAGCGCATGCTGACCTTGTCGCCGCGTAGCAGGCCCATGCGCTTCAGGCAGCGCGTGGCGCCGGTCGTGGTGTCGTCCTTCGGCACGGTGAAGATGATCGCCGCCGCCGAGCTGACCAGTTGAAAGAATTCCGGCTTCGGTCGCCGGTCGCCCTTGGCATAGAGTTCGACGGAGTAGCTCTTGCCGCGGCAGCCGAGCGACAATTCCCTGGTCGCGGGATGGGTGAGGTAGACGATGTTGGCGGCCTTGAAATTGACCTTGAGGCCGTCGATCTGGCTGGCAAGCTGCTTGGCGATGTCGTCGCACTGGTCGGCGTGCGCCGGCGAAGCGGCGAGGGCGATGAAAAGCCCGAGCACGGCGGCGAGCGCTACGGCATGAACGCTTGATACGAGTGTTCTCGTCATGAAATACCCCCCAGCGGCACACAACTGTACCGTCAGGGTTCATGCAAGGTCTGCCGGATTACGTCAATATGTTGAGCATGGGCGTCCGGGCGTTGCTGGCGATCCAGAGCGCCCTGACGAGGGTGATTTGCAGGGCTTGTTGTGCTAGACTGATGTTATGACAAAGCTACTTCAGGAAGCACTGCGGCAGGTCGAGCAATTGCCGCCCAGCGAACAGGACGCAGCCGCGGGTGCATTGCTCGACTACGTCAAGCACATGCGCGAGATGCAGCTGACCGAGGAGCAGGTCGAGGAAGTCCGCCGCCGCAGGTCTGATCCTAATCGGCAGCTCGTGTCTCACGAAGAGGCGCGCAACCGCATTGCACGGCTGGTCGGCGGCGATAGATGAAACTCGTCTTCGACGATCAAGCGATCGCCGATATCGAAAATATCTATCATTGGATCGCTCAGGACAGTCCCGCTGCGGCCAAGGCCGTGGTGGAGCGGCTATTCAGCAGCATCGAACTGCTGTCCTCGTTTCCATTCATGGGGCGAGTTGGCGTCGACGCCGACACTTTCGAATGGCCAGACCGCGGCTGCCCTACATCGCCGTCTATGAAGTCGATCGAGCGCAGGAGCGGATCATCGTCGCCGCGGTGTTTCACGGAGCCCAGGATCGAGAGGCTGGCAAGCCCCCGAAACGATGAATCCGGCATTCCCGGCACGCCTTTCCTTTACGGCAAAAATGCTTAGAACGGCTCTAGATGCCGGGCCGACGTTCCCGGCCCCAACCTGAGATCATGCCCATGAACGCTCCCACCGCTTTCCCCGACCAGTCCAAGCCTGTTCCGCCCTACAAGCACACGCCGTTGTTCCCACTGGGGCAGGACACGACGCCGTACAAGAAGGTGACGGCCGAGGGCGTGCGCGTCGAGAAGGTGCTGGGCAGGGACATGCTGGTGGTGTCGCGCGAGGCGCTGCGGGCGTTGTCGGAGGCGGCGTTCGGCGAAATCAACCATTATTTGCGTCCGGGGCATCTGAAGCAGTTGCGCAGCATCCTTGACGACAAGGAAGCCAGCGACAACGATAAGTTCGTGGCCTTCGACTTCCTGAAGAACGCCAATATCGCCGCCGGCGGCGTGCTGCCGATGTGCCAGGACACCGGCACCGCGATCATCATGGGCAAGAAGGGCTGCAACGTCATCACCGAGGGCGATGACGAGGCGGCGCTGTCGGAAGGCGCGCGAGACGCTTACTTGCGCCGCAACCTGCGCTATTCGCAGGTGGCGCCGCTGTCGATGTATGAGGAGAAGAACACCGCCAACAACATGCCGGCGCAGTGCGAGATCTACGCCGAGGGCGATGACGCCTACAAGTTCATGTTCATGGCCAAGGGCGGCGGCAGCGCCAACAAGAGCTTCCTGTTCCAGGCGACGCCGTCGGTGCTGACCAAGGATCGGCTGCTGGCGTTTTTGAAGGAGAAGATCCTCACGCTCGGCACCGCTGCGTGCCCGCCTTATCATCTGGCGATCGTGATCGGCGGCACCTCGGCCGAACTCTGCATGAAGACGGTGAAGCTCGCGTCCGCCCGCTATCTCGACGCGCTGCCGACGCACGGCTCGGCCGACGGCAATGCGTTCCGCGATCTGGAGATGGAGCAGGAAATCCACAAGATGACGCAAAGCTTGGGGGTAGGCGCGCAGTTCGGCGGCAAGTATTTCTGCCACGACGTGCGCGTGATCCGGCTGCCGCGCCATGGCGCCTCGTTGCCGATCGGGCTTGGCGTCTCCTGCTCGGCCGACCGCCAGGTGCTCGGCAAGATCACAAAGGACGGCGTCTATCTGGAGGAGCTCGAGCATAATCCGGCGCAGTATCTGCCGCAGGTCGAGCAGTCGCTTGGCGGGGAGGTCGTCAAGATCGATCTCAATCAGCCGATGAAGGACATTCTGGCGACGCTGTCGAAGCATCCGACCAAGACGCGGGTTTCGATGACCGGCACCATGATCGTGGCGCGCGACGCGGCGCATGCCAAGCTGCGTGAGCGGCTGGATCGCGGCGAGCCGCTGCCGGATTACTTCAAGAACCATCCGGTCTATTACGCCGGTCCGGCCAAGACGCCGGACGGTTACGCGTCCGGCGCGTTCGGCCCGACCACGGCGGGGCGCATGGATTCCTTCGTCGACCAGTTCCAGGCTGCCGGCGGCTCGATGGTGATGGTGGCGAAAGGCAACCGCGCGCCGGCGGTGCGCGAAGCCTGCAAGAAGCACGGCGGCTTCTATCTCGGCTCGATCGGGGGCGCCGCGGCGAACCTCGCCGAGCACTGTATCAAGAAGGTCGAGGTGGTCGAATATCCCGAGCTCGGCATGGAAGCGATCTGGCGCATCGAGGTCGTGGATTTTCCGGCCTTCATCATCGTCGATGACAAGGGCAACGACTTCTTCAAGGAGTTGAATCTGGGCTGAGGTTGCGCAACGGCCTCACAACACGTCATGGCCGGGCTTGAACCGGCCATCCATCATTCCAAGAAGATAGATACGCGGGTCAAGCCCGCGTATGACGACCGAATTTGCGGCAAATGCTGCGCCTATAGAGCGTTTTCGAGCGAAGTGGACACCGGTTCGCGTGAAGAAAACGCGTTAAAACAAGAATCTAGAGCTTCGGTTCTGATACAATCAGAACCGAAAATGCTCTAGTGGCGCCAGCTTACGCCCTGGTCCCCGTGAACGGGAAGCTGCCCATCGGGCCGATGCCCATTTCGCCGGCGATGCTGTCGCCCGACACCTTTCCGGTGAATTCGAGCGTGAGCGGCATCGGGTTGGTGATGGAAACCTTCCAGGCGACATCGTCGCCCTTGGCCGTGCCGTCGAAGATCTCAACCGAATCGCCCTCGGCGCCCTGCGTGCCCGTGAGCGTGCCGCCCGAGTTTTTCAGCGACAGCGTCGCCTGCCGATCGCCCATCGGCGTGCTCATGGTGAGATTCCAGTTTCCGTCCACCGCCATGCCTGTCTCCCCGAGGTTCAATGGTGAAGCTTGGGCGGCGGGTATAGCCTATCTCGCCGCGCAAGCCCAACGATCTATTCCGGCGTGCGGTGATTAAGCGCGCGCGGCGGCGCGCAGCCGGCTCGTCACAATGATGCGGAAGAGGACGTATTGGATCGCGAAGGCTGCGATCTTCAAGCCGGCGGCTACCACCGTCACATAGGCGGCCCACAGCTTGATGTCGCCGGTCGCGGCCACCGCGATGGTGCCGGCGCCGATGGCGAACATCAGTGCCGCCCAGGCGTAGCCGGCGAAGGTCACATATTCCGGAATGGTTTGCACCACGATCGGCGGCATGTAGCGCAGCATCCAGCCGCGCTTGAGCATGATCGCGCCGATCGCGAAATGCGCGATCGACGGCTTTGCCATGACGAAGCGCGGATCGTTGGTGAGCAGGGTCGCGCTGCCGAGCACGATCACCAGCGCAGGGCTTGCCCAGGTCATGAACCCGAGCGTCTCGCCCTTGATGCGGGAATACACCACCTGCGCGATCGCGCCGGCAATCGCGATCCCCGTCGCGAGCAGAACGCTGTCGGTGGCGAGATAGATCACCAGGAACACGATGGTCGAGAAGAAGTCGGTGGCGAGCCTTGCGAAGACGTCCTTCATCGTGATGTTCCCCCTGCGATACTCAGTTCGCACTGGGTAGCGCGCTGACGGGATGCGTGCCGTATTTCGTCATCCGGTAGTGCGGATACCACTTGGTAAAGAAGACCGCACAGTTGCGCGCGGCGAACGCAATCAGCAGCCCGCTCCACAGCGGCAAGCTCGGCATATAGACGATGGCGATGTTGCCGACCATCATCAGCACCGCTGCCATGGTCCAGGCCCAGGTGATGACGTAGTTGACGCGCAGGAAGCCGGGTTGCTGCGTCGTCTTGGCGTCAACCACTTCGCGTGCATATTGCAGCGTGAAGGGACGGCCGGCCAGGATCGAACCAAGCGAAACCAGGAAAATGCCCGTATCGACTGCGAACCTCACCGAAGCCGTGCCGAGGTGCTGATCGACGAAAGCGACATAGAGGCCGATCGCGGCGAAGGTGATCACCGAGCCGACGCCGAGGATCTTGATCGAGAGGCCGCGCATCGCGTCGAATGCGATGACCGCCAGGCATATCGCGGCGGCGGCAAACAGGCTGGCAGTCGCCGACGTCACCAGCAGCAAGGCAGCGAAGGCGCCATAGGGGGCGAGGATGAGAAAGATCGTCATGGCCGCCTCTCCAGGCTGATCTTGACAATGTAAAGATAAACTAGAGGCGCCGAGGGAAGCCGTCAAGCGAAATCTTTACAGTGTCAAAATAACGGTGAGATCGGATAAGTCGAGATTTTTCAGCTGTTTAGAGCGTCGCTCCGGGTGCGCATCAGCGCGATGCCGGAGTTGTGAGTCGATCACCGCCGGATTCCGGGGCATCGCTGCGTCCCGGAATGACGCAGAGCGTGGCGCGAGCTCAATTCGCGCCAACCCAATTGCCGTGGAAGCCGTCGGGCACGCGGTGGCCGAGATGGACCAATGCGATCGGGCCGGCCTGGACGTCGTGCGCGTTGAACACGGCGAGGTCGCTGCGGTTCTCCCGGGCACGCCAGACCACCGCGAGCAGCCAGCCGTCGCCCTCGGCAGCATCGCTGCCGCGCTCAACGAACACCGGTTCCGAGATGGTGTCGCCGGCGGGCAGGAGATACTGGCCAACGCGCTTGCCCGTGCCATCGACATGCACGATCCCGGAGAGCGCGCCGAACATCGGCAGCTCAGGATTGGCGCAGGCGTACCAGCCATGGGCGAAGGCATAGCCGGCGCGGCGATCGTCGATGCGCGGGAATTCGCCGGTGAGGTCGTCGAGATAGGTTTGCGTGAAGCGGTCGGTATTGCCGGCCAGATCGAAGGTCCAGCGGCAATAGCGCGCGCGGTTCTTCTTCGGATCCGTCGGTGAGCCGTCGGGATGGTTGAACAGCGGCGCTTCCTCGAACTGCATGACGTCGGCGATGATGCGGCTGCCTTCCTCCCAGGCGTTCACCACGTGGAACACGTAGCAGCTCTCGGCGCGGAACCAGGTGATATCTTGCGCGGAGCCGTTGCGCTTCATCACGCCGACATAGGCGCCCTTGTCCGGCTCCCAGGCGTAAGGCGCACGCCCGTGCATTGCGCGCTCCATGCTGCCGGTGACCGGCAGGATCGGAAACAGCAGATGGTTCTCGGTGACGATGAAGTCGTGCACCATGCTGGCATAGGGCGATTCAAAACGTTCGAAGCGCGTCACCACGCCGGACGAATTGACCGAGCCGAAGGAAAGGGCAGGGGTCAGGGGGCCTGCGGCGTTGTAGCCGAAGAACACGAGCTCGCCGGTCTTCGGGTCGATCTTGGGATGCGCGGTGAAAGGGCCCTGGATGGCGCCGCTATAATCGCAATAGCCAAGCCGGTTCAGCGTGCCGGGCTCGATCTCGGTCGGCAGATGGCCTTCCTCGAGTGCGAGCAGGCGGCCGGCGTGGCGGATGATGTTGGTGTTGGCGACGCCGCCGTCAGTGGTGGTCGCCGGCGGCGCATCCGACAGCTTGCGGCCGAAGCCGCCGAAGAGTGCGCGGCCTGCGTCATGCTCGGCCTGCCATTTCGGCGTGCGGACCCAGCGATTGCGATAGCTGGCGCGGCCGTTCTCGAGATGGAAGGCGTGTAGCATGCCGTCGCCGACAAACCAATGTGCGCCGGGGGACTCGAATTGCGGATTGGGCCCGTTGCGATAGAGCGTGCCGTTAAGCTCGCGCGGCAGCTCGCCCGATATTTTCAAGAACGGCGCGTCCGCCTCAAAAGGGATCGGCGCCAGGTTGGGCCGCGGTGTCTCAGCGATCGCCTGATCAAGCATCGTCACTCCCTCCATGTTATCTTTACATCGTAAAGATAGAAATACAGGTGGTCGCGCTGATCGTCAAGCAAAATCTTTACAGTGTCAAAATTGCGACCTATAAGGATTCGCATGACGAGATTGTCGAGAGAAAACAAGGCGAAGACGTCGCCGCCGAAAGCCCGGAAGGCGGCGAAACAAGCGGTCGCGAGGCCGGCGCGCCGGCCTCGCCGGTCGGGCGAGGCGCCCTATCACCATGGCGCGCTGCACGAGGCGCTGCTGACGGCGGCCGAGCGCGTGCTCGAGCGCGACGGATTGGCGGGGCTGACGTTGCGCGCGGTGGCGCGCGAGGCCGGCGTTTCGCACGCCGCGCCGACGCATCATTTCGGCGATCTCACCGGCCTGCTCAGCGAACTCGCCGCCATCGGCTTCCGCCAGTTCAACGACGCGATGCGCACCGCCGTCGCAGGCGCCGCCACCATTGCGGAGAAAGGGCTGGCGCGCGCAAAGGCCTATATCGCCTATGCGCAGGCGCATCCGGGCATGTACGGCTTGATGTTCCGCACCGAGCGGCTCGATATGTCCAGGCCCTCGCTGCACGAGGCCGCAGGCGCTGCCTTTGCCGGCCTTGCCGGTGCGGTCGGCGAAAGCCGCCACGAGCATATCGAGGAGCAGAAGCTGTCGCTTGACCAGGCCGCTGCGATCGTGCGTGCCTGGTCGCTGGTGCACGGCTTCACCACGCTGCTGCTCGACGACCGCCTCTCCAACATACTGAAGCGGCTGCCCGAGGGCACATCGGTCGAGACGCTGCTGGATGCGATGCTGCGCAGTTCGGCCTTCCGTCCGCCGGCCAATTAAGCGTTTTCGAGCGAAGCATGCCCTCGGACTTGATCCGAGGGTGGACACCGGTTCGCGTGAAGCAAACGCGTCATGCAGGCCTTCACACAGGAACCGCGATGAGATGATGTTCTCATCTCCTTGTTTGAGCGTGATCTTTTCGGAAAGCCGCTTCCCACTTGACCGGATCACGCTTTAACTCGGATGTGTTCATTGTGGGCAAGGTTCAACGGAGAGCGCGAAACACCTGACAGCGGCGCTGAATTGTCCTAGAAGAGCGGCTCCGCACAGCCGTCGCTTGTGCGAAGCGTCCGTTCATTCAACATTACCATGCCCTCGATATCGCCCAATAAACCCTATCGCGTCGGCCGTTCCCGCACCGGACTCGGCCTTTTTGCCACCAAGCCGATCAAGAAGGGTGCCAGGATCATCCGCTATTTCGGACCGCTCCTGGATTCCAAGAAGAAGGAAGAGGACGAGATCGAGAACAAATATCTGTTCGAGCTCACCAACCGCTGGACCATCGACGGCTCGATCCGCGAGAACGTCGCCCGCTATATCAACCATTCCTGCAGGCCGAACTCGGAATCCGACGTCAAGCCGCGCAAGCGCAAGATCTTTATCCGCGCCATCAAGAACATCGAGCCGGGCGAGGAGATCAGCTACGATTACGGCACCGATTATTTCAAAGCCTATTTGAAGCCGATCGGCTGCAAATGCGATTCCTGCGAGAAGAAGCGCAAGAAGAAGCGTGCCGAGGCGCGGGCGGAACGGCTGAAGCTGAAGGAGAAGGCCGAGCGCAAGGCGAAACGCAAGGCCGAGAAGGTTGCCAAGGAAAAGGCCAAAGCCCAAGAGAAGGCCAAAGAAGAGAAGGCCAAAGAAAAGGCGAAAAAGAAGAACGGCAAGGCCAACGGCAAGTATCTGAACGGCTCGGGCCGCCCCAAGCCCGCCGGAAAGAAGGTCGTCGCCGGAAAACGCAAGAGCTCAGCCGCGCCACTTCACGCCTAGATTGGCCTGACCGCCTTTGGCCGCGCCGGATAGGCGCATTCGGCGAGCGTCGTCGCATCGAGCTCGCGCAAGAAGGCTTCGCGCGCCGCTGCCAGTCTTCCCTTCAGGCGGCAGCGCGGCGTCAGCACGCAGGCGCCGCCATCCTCACGAAAACATTCGACCAGCGCCTGGTCGTTCTCCAACGCGCGCACGACCTCGCCGAGCGTGATCGCCTGCGGCGGCCGCGCCAGCGCAAAGCCGCCGCCAGCCCCGCGCTGGGTGATGATGAAGCCGCTATCTGCAAGGTTCCGCACGATCTTCGCCAGGTGATTGCGCGAAATGCCGAATTCCGCGGCGATCTCGCTGGTCGCAAACGAGCGCGTCGGTTCGCCCGCGAGCCGCATCAGGGCGCGTAGGGCGAAATCGGTAAACAAAGTGAGGCGCATGGGAGCCCCGCAAAAATCCGGTTTTGCGAAACAGCCATACTGCCCTAAATGGGTATTTAGAATACCTATTTGAGGAGAGCTGGCATGACAGGGGCAGAGCGGCGCGAGCAGATCACGGCCGACATCGTCGCCAAGACCGGCATCACCGAGGCCATGATCGAGCACCTCGTGCACGGCTTCTATGACAAAGTTCGTGCCGATGCGGTGCTTGGGCCGGTGTTCGAAGCACGCATACAGGATTGGGGGCCGCATCTTTCGCAGATGTGCGCGTTCTGGTCGTCGGTCGCGCTGATGACCGGCCGTTATCATGGCACGCCGATGGCAAAACACCTGCCGCTGCCGGTCGACGCCGGTCATTTCGACCGCTGGCTTGAATTGTTCGAACAGGCCGCGCGCGAAATCTGTCCGCCGGAGGCAGCGGCGCATTTCATCGAGCGCGCGGAGCGGATCGCCGCCAGCCTCGAACTCGGCATCGCCGGCGCGCAAGGCGTGATGCTCGGCAAGGGCGAGCGATTGCGGGGCGGCGGGGCCGCAAACGCCTGAGCTGTGGTCCAACCCAAGAGAAAAAATCGGCCGCCGCGAGCGTTCACGGCGGCCGTTGTTTTTGAGCCGGCTGGTAAAAGCGCAGCCTGGTTGATGTTCAGCGGAACAGCCGACGGAACTGGCGCATGAGACGCAACGGACAAAGCCGCTTCGCTGCCCTGGTCTCGGCGGCTTGCACCTGCGCGACGACGTAGATGCCGGTCGAGTAGACCAGCGGTTCCGGTAGCTGCAGCGAACGCGCGATCAGCCATGTCGCGAGGTTGAGCAGCCACGCAACGATGTTGGCAATGGACGGGAAGGGGCTCGGCTCGGGTCTCATGGTCATCTCCTCGTGCTCCCAAAAGATGATCCGGTCCGCGCGCCTTTTCGATTACCTGGCACGTAAGCGGTTTCGATTACCTCGGACGTAATGGAATGGCCGAAAGCCGCGTGGTAGTTTTCCATCCATGAACGCACATGCATCCACGGCGCGGGCCGAACCAAGCAGGCCGATTCATGTCGGCGATCACTTGCGCGAATGGCGGCAGCGCCGCCATCTGAGCCAGCTCGATCTCGCAATCGAAGCGGATATTTCGGCGCGCCATTTGAGCTTCGTGGAAACCGGCCGTGCTGCGCCGTCGCGCGAGATGGTGCTGAAGCTGGCCGAACGGCTGGAGGTGCCCTTGCGTGAACGCAACGTGCTCTTGGTCGCCGCCGGCTTCGCGCCGGCTTTCCCGCAGCGCTCGCTCGACGATCCCGCGCTGAAATCCGCGCGGCAGGCGATCGACCTGGTGTTGAAGGCGCATGAGCCGAATCCGGCGCTGGCCTATGACCGGCACTGGAATCTGGTCACCGCCAACCGCATGGTGGCGCCGCTGCTCGAGGGCATTCCGCAGCGCCTGCTCGGCCAGCCCTTCAACATCCTCAAGCTTGCCTTTCATCCCGAAGGGCTGGCGGCACGCACGGTCAATCTTGCCGAATGGACCGGTCACCTTCTGGAGCGGCTGCACCGGCAATGCGAGGCGACGGCCGATCCGGAATTGCTGAAGCTTTATCAGGACCTGAAGAGCTATCCGATCCCGGCGCGCTCGGGACCGCTGCCGCCGGACAATGTCGCAATCCCGCTCAAGCTGCGCCACGATGGCGGGGTGTTGAGCTTCTTCTCCACCACCATGGTATTCGGCACGCCGGTCGATATCACGCTGTCGGAACTGGCATTGGAAACCTTCTTTCCCGCCGACGATGTGACCGCCGAGCGGCTAAAGCAGATGGCTGACGCCATGAAATAGCGGCTTGTCGGGGTTCCCTTCGGAGCTTATCTCTGCGTCTTTCCAGCGGAGGAACGCCCGATGAGCACCCTGAAGCCGCTTCGTCTCGACATCGTTTCCGACGTCGTCTGCCCCTGGTGCTATATCGGCAAACGGCGGATCGAAAATGCACTCGAGCTGGTGCCGGATGTGCCGGTCGAACTGCATTGGCGGCCGTTCTTCCTCAATGCCTGGGTGCCGCGCGAGGGCATCAGCCGCGACGAATATCTTACCGCGAAGTTCGGCTCGGTCGAGGCCTATAAGGGTATCGCCGGGCGCGTCGTCACCGCCGCGGGCGAGGAAGGGTTGACCTATCGCCCGGATCTCGTGAAGCGACAGCCCAACACCATCGATTGCCATCGCCTGATCCATTGGGCGGAAGCGAGCGGCAAGGCCCCCGAGATGAAGCAGCGGCTGATGGAGCTTTACTTCCGCGACGGCGGCGACCTCACCGACATCGACGTGCTGGTGCAGGCAGCGGCCGATGTCGGGCTTGATGCTGACGACGTGCGCAAGCGTCTTGCAACCGATGAAGATGTCGCGCTGATCTCGGCGCAGGCGCAGGAGGCGTCCGACAAAGGCATCTCCGGCGTGCCGACCTTCGTGTTCGCGCAGAAATACGCGGTCTCCGGCGCGCAGCCCGCCGAACAGCTCGCCCGCGCCATCCGCCAGGTTTCCGCCGAGATCAACGCCGAGGCGGCGGAGTAACTCCGTAGCCCGGGTGGAACGCAGCGCAACCCGGGACACCTGCATCAGCGTCTTCGAGAGTCCCGGGTTGCGCTGCGCTTCACCCGGGCTACGGGCTGCCAAAAACATCAAAAGAAAATTGGGAGAACGTCATGCTCTATGAGCTCCGGACCTACACGGTGAAGCCCGGGTCCGTCGGCGAGATGGTCAAAGCAGCGAGTACCGTGTCGCGCGACATCCGCAAGGATGACTACGGCAAGCTCGAAGGCTATTGGATGACCGAGATCGGTCCCCTCAATCAAGTCATGCACCTGTGGAGCTATAAGGATTTTGACGAGCGGAGCAGGCTGCGCGGCGAACTTGCCAAAAATTCGCGCTGGACCGGCGAGTATGTTCCGCTGATCCGTCCGCTACTGCAGCGTCAGGATATCCGCCTGCTCAACGCGGTGAAGCCACCGGTTGCTCCGGCATCGACGGGCAATATCTACGAATTCCGCAACTATCGCGCCAAGCCAGGCGGCGCCGTCAGGCAATGGCTCGAAGCGCTCGCCGAGGCGCTGCCGGCGCGCGAGAAATACTCCAAAATCGTCGGCCTCTGGCAGACCGAGGCAGGTCAGCCGAACGAAGTCTGCCACATCTGGGCCTATCCCAGCCTCAACGCCCGCGTTGAGGCCCGCGCGAACGCCCTGAAAGATCCGGCGTGGCAGGAATTCCTCCGCAAAGGCGGCCCGCTGCTCGACGAGATGCACTCGACCATCATGCTGCCTGCGCCCCACTCGCCATTGCAGTGAGGTATGGGACGAATGCCGTGAGCGCGTTCAGTGGGATTTGCCTCGGCTTCTGATCAACCGAACAACGCCACGTGCGGTCTCTTCCGCGGAACGGTGCAGGGTCAGCGCGGTGTGGATCATTGGCACCAGCGGATCGTATCGCCGCAGCGGGATCAGCACGTCGCCGATGGCAAAGCGCCCGCGCCAGATCGGGTTGATCATGGGATGGTCGGGCGCTGCGGTTGAATCCACCGAGCGGATCGCCGGATCGCTGCAGAGATGGCGCGTCAGATCGAGCGTCAACTGCACGCCCGGCGAATATTTGGCAAAGCGCTCGTCGATGCCGAGCTTGAAATAGAACGCGCGGTCCTGGTGCCGCAGCACGATCGCGCCTGCGACCGGGGTGTCGCCGGCGCGGAGCGTCACGATCTCGCATTGGCCGGTTTCGGCAAGCGCCGCGGTGGCGCGACGGATGAAGATGACGTCGCCATCATGCTGGACGAGCGCGGTGCCGCGCTTGCCTTTCCAGCCGCTGGCTTCGAGGGCGAGGAAGGTTTCAAGCGCGGTTGCGACTTCATTCGGTGTGCGCGCCACCTCGAAGCTGATAGCGCCATGGTCGGCAAGACGATGACGCAGCCGGCGGAGTTCCTTCAGCTTCTTGGCTCCGAGTGCGTCGAGCAGCAGTTCGTCGGCATTGCGCGTCGCGTCGAGGCAGGCGCGAAGGTATGACTGCATCAGGCGCGGACGCATGCCGTTGAGCCGCAGCACTTCGGTGAAGGCCCGCATCGCCTTGCCGTCCAGCGACATGTCGCGCAGGATCAGCGCATGCGCACCGGCCTTGCGCGCTTCCTGCATCAACCGCTCCACTGCTGCTTCGGCGAGGTCACAATCAAGCGGCGGCGTGCACAGCGTGCCATAGGGTTGTGCGCTCATCAGCGCGGGCAGGGGGATCTTACAGGCGCGCCACATCGAGATGACCGGCAACAGCCCGATCATCCGCGCCGGTCCGTCATAGGCGAGCGGAGCATCGCTGAAGGCGCTGAGCGCCAGCGCGCCCGTGCGGCCGCGCGCCGAAGCGCTCACCGCCAACACCCAGTCCGGCAGGTAATAGGCGTTCGGCTCCGCCACGTGCTCGGCGAGCGCGCGCCATTGGCCCATGGGAATATCGGCAAGCGGCGCGAGCGCAGGACTGCCGTTCGACGGCGCATGCGCCGGCATGGCATCATCAATCGATGCGCGATGGACAACCGTTTTATCGGCGATCTCGGCCACTTTCCCCGCTTCCCCGTGCGTGAGCGATGGAGGGACTGTCGACGTCGCCCCTCGTCATCGCACTCGGAAGACTAGCGGAAGAAATGCAAAATACGGTTGGTTCGGCGCTGCAATTCGAGCGGTAATGTTAACGGGTTGTTCAGCAAGAAGGAGCCGCCGAAACGCGTTCGGCGGCTCCTTTTGTCTTGTTCAGTGCTTACCAGCGATCGTCACCGACGCCGATACCCACGGTCCCGCCGGGCGTACGAATGCCGACGCCCGCGCGCGGGCCGCCATCGTAGTCGCGATATTCGCGGCGTTCGATGTAGCGTTCGCGCGGCATGTAGTTATAGGAATCGCGGACGATCACGCGACTGCCGCCGCGGGTGCGATAGCAGCGCCCGTCATCGTCGCAGACCATGCGGACCTGCTGCACGAATTCAGGGCTGCTGTACTCCGTGGTGCTGTAAATGTCAGTGGCCTTGGCCGCGCTGCCGACAGACAACGCGCCGACGCCGGCCAGCAAAGCGATTGCAAACGTCTTCATGGTTCCGCCTCCGCATAGATACTGCCCTCGCGTCTGACAAAGCTGCGCGGAGGGTTTCGTTCCGAAGGAACTGGCTTGATGGTAGGTTCCGTTCGCGCGCGTGAGGCGCTCGCTCGCGAACGGGCATTGTTTTTTTTCGGCACTGAGGTGGAACGATTCCGCGATTGGGAGCAGAGATCAGATCGGCTCGTAATTCTCCGTCGCGCAAGTATCGTCGCCGTCGACACGGCGGCGGTCGGCGATGCCTCCTTCATTGATGAAGACGCGATAGGTCTGCGTGCCCAAGGGCTGGCCCATCACCGATGTCAGTTCAGCGCGCACGCAGGCGGTCCATCCCAGTCCGCGCGGATCATGCAGCGGTTGCGAGACGCGGACATTGGCGGGACGCGAAGTCGATACGAACACCGAGTCCAGTTTTTCGCTGACCAGCCGCTTGATGTCGGGCGGTGCTTCAAGCGGCGGCGGCTCGGCCTCCCTGGCGCGCAAGAACGCCGGCATTGGCAGCGGCGAGCGGCTATCCACGAAGCCGCAACCACCCAGTGTAGCCGCCAAACCTAACAGCAATGTAATGCGAGCGCCGCCCTGTCCCATTTCGATGTACTTACCTTGTTCAAACCAACATTGGTGACCTCGCGGGGGGCGCTACCGATCAACTATTGCTGAAATTGGTCCGGCGGCACGCTATGCTGCCGTTTTCCAGTATGAAGATACCGGGACTGGGTGGCAGGGAGAGAACGACAATGCGCAAGTTAACGGTCGCCGCGGCGGTATTGGCGCTGATGGCGATGCCAGCCGATGCCCAGATGGGTGGCAAGCGGCATCGCGGCGACGCGGCCGGAAGCAAGCAGGACAGCAAGCCGAAGGTCGACGAGAAGGCTTACAAGGCTGCGCTCGAACGCATCCCCGAGCCCAAGGAGAAATACGATCCCTGGGGCGTGGCACGGCCGACGGAGTCTGCGAAGAAATCGAAGTGATCTGACGGCAATTCGTCGTCGAACAACGCTGCGATGTCGATGGGGGCCTGCGACACATCGCCCTCGATACGCAAGCCATCCTGCGATCGGCCGGCGAGGTTGAACCTTGCCGTCAAAGCTCACGACCAATCCGGCAAGCCATCGCATTGCCGGAGGTCGTTCGATGTCGCGCCGCTCGCTCGCCAGACTGCTTGTTTCCGCTGCCGTGCTGCTCGGCACCTCGCCCGCTTTGGCCGAGAACCGGCTGGCGCTGGTGATCGGACAATCCGCCTACAAGTCGGTGCCAGTGCTGCCCAACCCGGCCAATGACGCCAAGGCGATGACGCAGCTCCTCACCGATTCGGGCTTCCAGGTGGTATCGGCTTCCGACCTCTCGCAGAATGAATTCCGGGCCAAGGTCAGCGAATTCGCCGGCGAGGTCGCGGCGAAGGGCGCAGATACCGTGGCGCTGGTGTTCTATGCCGGCCACGGCCTGCAGGTCGATGGCGAGAATTTCCTCGTTCCGACCGATGTCGATCCCAAGCGCGAGGCCGACATTCCGATCCAGGCGGTGCGCCTCAATGATGTCCTGAACACGCTGAATTCGGTGCCGAGCAAGATGCGCATCCTTTTGCTCGACGCATGCCGCAACAACCCGTTCCCGGAGCTCAAGAGCGCCGGCCACGGGCTTGCGGTCGTCGACGCCAAGACCGGCGCGCCCGGCACTTTCCTGTCGTTCTCGACCTCGCCCGGCGCGGAAGCCGAAGACGGCGACGGCAGCAATAGTCCCTACACGACGGCGCTGCTCGCGGCAGCGAAGGAGGCGGCGCCGATCGAGGAGACCCTCAAGCGCGTTCGTGTCGCCGTGAACAAGGCGACGGATGGCCGTCAGACGCCGTGGGACAGCTCGTCGCTGACCGAGGATTTCCGCTTCGTGGCAGGCACGAACGCTGCCGCGCCAAGACTCGCATCGGCCAAGCGCACGGTCGAGCAATGGAAGGGCGACTTGCAAGGCAAGCCGGTCGAGACCGCCAATGAGATCATCGTCGCCGATGGCACCGACGAAGCCTATGAAGCCTTTGCCGCGCTCTATGCTTCGACGCCGCGCGGGCTGCAGGCGCGTGACTGGCTCGATCGCCATCGCCGCATGGTCGCCTGGAACAACGCCGTCCTGATCAACACCGCGGCCGGCTATCGCGCCTTCCTCGCGCAATATCCGGACAGCGATCTCACCGCGACCGCGCGCAAGCTGGAGGAGCGGCTGCGCAACCGCCCGAACATGGCGCTGGCACTCGCAGCGCCCGTCAGCGTGCCCGCGACCAACGCGGCGCTGACCTGTCCCTGCAACGCGCCGTCGCAACCGGCGCCGCTCAAAAGGGTCGATACACCAGCCAGGAAGCGTGCCGAGCCGGCGCCGCCCAAGCGCGCCAGCACACCGCCGCGCCGTGTCGTCGAGGAAGAGGACGTCGTGGTCGTGCGCCGTCCGCCGCCGCGCGTCGTCTACGAGCCCGCCGGACCGCCAGTCTCGATCGGAATCGGGATCGGCGTGGGCGGCGGCTATGGCCGACCCGGCGGCTACGGCGGCTATGGCGGACGCGGTGGCGATGGCTGGAGCGGCCGCAGGGGTGGATACTGAGCCGGTAATGGCGTAATTCATCCGGGGAAGATGCAGTAGTCGATGACCACATCTTCAGCGGGACGCCATGCGCCATCTTGTCCGCCTGCTTGCCGTGTTGTGTCTCGCGACGCCGGCCCTCGCATGGGAGCATTGGGGCGGTGATCCCGGCGGATCGCGCTTCTCGCCGCTCAAAGAGATCACGCCTGACAATGTCGCCAACCTGATCCGCGCCTGGGAATTCCGGACTGGCGATCTCGACCGCCGCGCGCCGGAGGTGATGCGGCGGACGAAATTCCAGGCGACGCCGCTGTTCGTCGAGGACAGCCTGGTGTTCTGCTCGCCGTTCAACGAGGTGATCGCGCTCGATCCCGGGACCGGCGCGCAAAAGTGGCGCTACGATCCTGCTATCAACACCAACCAGCGTCCCGCCAACCGTTATGTCTGCCGCGGCGTCACCTATTGGGTCGACGACAATGCGCCCGCGGGAGCGGTCTGCCGATCGCGGATCTTCATGGGCACCAACGATGCCCGTCTGATCGCGCTCGATGCGAAGAGCGGGATTCCTTGCGCCGGTTTCGGCAATGGCGGCGAGGTCAGGCTCGAGATCGGCATGACACTGGAATGGCCGGGCGAGTTTCAGGTGACCTCGCCGCCGATGGTCGGCCGCGGCGTGATCGTGGTCGGCTCCGCGATCGGCGACAACCGCCGCGTCGACGCGCCGCGCGGCGTGGTGCGCGCCTTCGATGCGCGCAGCGGAGCGCCGCGCTGGAATTTCGATCCGCTGCGGCATGACGGCATCGAGGCGGGCCACGCCAATGTCTGGGCGCCGATGTCGGTGGACGAAACGCGCGGCCTGGTGTTCCTGCCGACGACGTCGCCGAGCCCGGACTTCTGGGGCGGCAAGCGTCCGGGCAACAACGAGCATGCCAACTCGGTCGTCGCGCTGCGCATCGAGACGGGTGAACTGGTATGGTCGTTCCAGACCGTGCATCACGATCTCTGGGATTACGACCTGCCGGCCCAGCCGACGCTGGCGCGGATCGATGTCAGCGAGGCCATGCGCGACGTCGTGATCCAGCCGACCAAGCAGGGTTTTGTCTTCGTGCTCGACCGCAATACCGGCAGACCGGTGTGGCCGGTCGAGGAGCGCGCGGTGCCGCAAGGCACGGCGGACGGCGAGAGGCCTTCGCCGACGGAGCCGTTCCCGACCCACGTGCCGACGCTCGTGCCGCAGAAGATCTCGGTCGACGACGCGTTCGATCCGTTTCCGCTTCTCGGCCGCTCCTGCAAGGAGCAATTCGCAAACGCGCGCAGCGATGGACTCTACACGCCACCATCGACGCAAGGCACGCTGCTGTTTCCATTCACCGGCGGCGGCGTGAACTGGGGCGGCGTCGCGTTCGATCCGCTCCATCAGATCCTCTACGCCAACGTCAGCCGCGCCGTGCATCTGATAAAGTTGATCCCGCGCGAGCAGGCGATTGGCTTCAATCCGCCGCCCGGCCATGATTTCGGCCGGCAGGAGGGCGCGCCTTTCGCGATGTCGCGCGCGGTGGTGACTTCGCCGCTCGGGTTGCCATGCAACAACCCGCCCTGGGGCGAGATGGTCGCGGTCGACCTGAGGGGTGGCAAGATTCTCTGGCGTTCAACGGTCGGCACGACGGAGGATCGCGCGCCGCTCGGTATCGCCTTCCACTGGGGTACGCCGCTGGTGAATGGCGTGGTGGTCACCGCGGGCGGAATAGTCTTCACCGGCGCGATGGATGCGTATTTGCGCGCGTTCGATGCCAGGACTGGCCGGGAGTTGTGGCAGGGCCGGCTGCCGGTGCCAGGCGTTGCCAATCCCATGACCTATCTCTGGAAGGGCGAGCAATATGTCGTGATCGGCGCCGGCGGCCATTCGGAAGCGGGCACGACGATCGGCGACAGCGTGGTGGCTTTCCGTCTGCCGCGACAGGGCGAAGCGCCATCGCTGCGGTCGCGCACGATCGACCGGCCGGGCGGACGCTTCCTTGGCGGTGCGATTTCAGCGGGGCTCGTTCTTGCGATCATGGTCGCTGTAGCATGGCGATGGCGCCGCGCGCGGCGCGATCGTTCAACGAAATCCACAGTGTGACTTCTCACTCCGCGCAGGAGGTCGACAAGCGCTTGGATTCAGTGCGTGCCGAGCTTGCGCGAGCATTCTGATTCCGCATACGACAGCGGCCGCGGAAGCAAGCTCAAGCAGCTTTGCGGAAACCGTCGATATTTTTGGCGCCACGCGCCGATGGAGATTGTGATGAAGACAAAAGTTTCTATCCTGTTTGCCGCTACCATCGCGCTGTGGTCGGTGCCCGCCGGCGCCACCGTCCTCGACCTCTCGACCATGAGCTGCAAGCAATTCCTCGACAGCGGCGACGACACCATCAGGCTGGTGCTGACCTGGATGGACGGCTGGTACAAGGGCGACTCCGACGAAGCGATCATCGATACCGACGTGTTCGTCGACAACGCCAAGAAGTTCGGCAGCTATTGCGGGAAGAACCCGAACGTCAGCATCGTCAATGCCGCCGAAGCGGTGCTCGGCAAGTAGCGCGGCATCCCCGGGGTCATTCCGAGGCGCGCGCAAGCGCGAACTATGATGTGCAATTGCACATCGGAGAATCCATTGAACCGCATGCGCAAGCGTCGAAATGGACACCGCGTCATTGCGAGCGCAGCGAAGCAATCCATCGCGCCACTTGCGGAGACATGGATTGCTTCGCTGCGCTCGCAATGACGGAAATCTCACCGCGAGATTGCGATCGTAGCGTCTCTTACGCCCCAAATGCCGTCACAACATCGCAAACGCGCTCGACACCATCGCCACCGGCTTGTTGTCGGTGGCCGAGAGCAGCGTGACGCGGCCGAAACTCATGGTGCGGCCGAGGCGGACGACGCGCGCGTCCGCCAGCACGTCGGCGGCACTCACCGCGCGCATGAAATGCGTGGTCTGGTCGACGGTGGTCATCGGCCGATAGCTGCGGTTGGCGGCGAGGTTGGCGATGACCATCGATGTATCCGCGAACGCCATCAGCGCCTGGCCGCAGACGACGCCGCCGTGACGGCACAGCCGTTCGGAGAACGGCATGCGCAAGACCGCACCGGGCTGCCAATCGGCGCCGGCCTCCCGCGGCGGCGCAGCATCAAAACCTTCGATCGAGAGATTGAGATCGAGCACCCAGGGGGCAAATACCTCGCCGAGCAGGCGCCGCGCATCATCGATGCCGAATTCCGTGACCTGTTCTTGCTGCATGGGGCGCTCGTTCCTCTCCCTGGATGATGATGGTATTCTAGAGGGCATTCCGGGGAAGGGAACAGCAGGGCGGCCGGCTTGAAATTGCCAGACTTTTGGCGCCGGATCGCACCTGCGGCCTGCTTTGCGGTGCGGCTTGGGCGATGCTATACGCCAAGCCAACCTCGAGGGGAGTAGTAAGGGAGCATCTCATGAGAATTCTGGGCGCCATCGCTGTCGCGGCGCTGCTGGCAACGCCGGCCTACGCGCAAATTTCGACCCCCCATATCAACCTGCTTGGCGACGGGCCGACGAAGACGCCGGACGAGATCGAGCAGGACCAGATCAGGGATAAGGCCTACAGGGAATCGCTGAAGAAGATTCCGGACGCCAAGACGTCATCCGATCCGTGGGGTACCGTGCGGAGCGACGCCCCCAAGGCCGCCACCCCGGCCAAGCCGAAGACCAAGACCGGCAGCGCGCAGCAGTAGCGCCGGCGTCGACGCGGAGACTCGGATTCGGTCTCCGCTCTCCCTATATTTGGCCGGTCGTCACCTGGTTTGGAATTGCGACATGGCCTTGCGTCCGCGTGATCTTGCGAGCCGAATGGCTGCCCGGCGAAAGCGGGGCGACGGCTTCATGCGCGAGACCTTTACCCTGCCGCGCGACGAGGCGCGGCTGAAGGCGCGCGACTTCCTCAACCGGTATCCCAAGGCCGCCTATATGAGCGCGGTGGAAAGCTGGCGCGAATTGCCCGGCGACAGGATCGAATTCACGATGCGGCGTCTTGCCAGCGCCGATTGAGAGCTAGAGCGTTTTCGAGCGAAGTGGACACCGGTTCGCGTGAAGAAAACGCGTCAAAACAAGAATCTAGA